>NZ_SGUA01000020.1:0-27553 GCF_005435135.1 Halorubrum sp. ASP1
GTATCGTGAAGTACTGGAGTGAGCGATCCTCTGGGAACCACGAGTCGCCGCCTGCCCACTCATACGGGAATACTCCCACCACAGCCCACGGACAGCGCGTCCGTGGGCTTTCTTCATATCCAACGAGCCGCAGGCCCGTGGCCGACCGCTAAACTTAAACGCTCAACAGCGGTACGTTCGGACGGCGCCAAGGTGGCAGAGTCCGGTCAGACGCAGCGGCCTGCAGAGCCGCCCAACGCCGGTTCAAATCCGGCCCTTGGCTTCCGTTTCTTCGCCTCCGTCGTGCCCGCAAACTGCCCCGCTTAGTAACCGTTAAACACCGGGTGACCCATGCGTCAACTATGCAACGACGCGCTGTGGCCGTGTTCGTCGCGCTCTTCCTCGGTGTCGCGGGCGTGGCGGGCGCGCTGACTGCGACGGCTGAGAGTCCCGAAATCGCCTTCGAGAACCCGGAGATTGACGCCTCGCAAAACGAGTCGATCGAGGTCGGCGGCCAGTCGTACGTGGTGGCCGACATCTCGGAAAGCGAGAACGACGCGGGACAGATGGTCATCTCGGGGACACTCGAACGCGAGTTCACGACGCAGACCTCCGAAACCTGGGCGAACGGGTCGACGGTTTCGGTCGACGACCGCGAGTGGCGCGTCGAGATCGGCGGAGAGAACGCCACAGAGTTCACGCTCGTCGAGGTGCTCAACCGACAGGCGATCCTTGAGGCCGACGACGACGCCGAAAACGAGACGGTCACGCTCGACGACGGCGAGTACGTCGCGGTGACCGACGAGAGCGGCGAGCGGACGCTCGTGCCCGCCGACGAGTACTTCCCCGCGCCCGAGGAGCGGACGCACCCGTCGGGCGACACGCTCGAATACGACGGACAGACGGTTACGGTCGACGAGGTGACGGCCGGCGGCGCCGTCCTCGTGTGGGAGACCACCGAGACGGAGACGGTCGAGATCGCCCAGGAGTCGACGGTGACCATCGGCGACACCGACTACGCCGCGCACTTCCCCGACGCCTCGACGCTTCGGATGACGACCGACGTCGAGTCGTACCAGGCGCAGGTCACCGAGATAGAACGGTTCAACCAGTACAACAGCGGTCTCACGCGCGTCCTCGTTCTCTCCGTGCTCTCGTCGATCATGCTCGCCGGGATGGCCTTCATCCCGTCGCGGTACTGATCGACGCCGAACGGGCGATTTTCTTCGGCCGCGTTCTACCGACCGCATTTTCACCGACAACCACTACTCGGCGGGACCGCTACGGGGCCTATGACTTCGACAGCGGAGAAGGTACGACAGCTCGCGCCCCACTGGGCGGTGATGTTCATCGTCATGTTCGTCGCGCTGGCTGGCGTCGAGCGCCTCGCCGGCGAGGTCGGGCTCGCGGCGTCGCTGGTGATCGTCTTCGTCATCGCCGTCGCGTATCCCGTCGCGGTCCGGGCGCTCGGCGTCGCGCCGCCCGTCTGGCGGCGGTGACGGCGGGCCGCCGCGGTCGACGGTCCCGCCCCGCCGGGTGTGCGTCCGCCGACTGACGCCGCGGCGGTCGACGGATAACACCGGTGTCAGCCGGTCACCGTCCCGTCCCTTTCGTTTTTATACGGCTCGGCCGCCTTCCGATCGGTATGAGCGACGAGAACCCGGCGGCCGTCACGCCGGAACTCCCGGACGCACCGTTCCACACCAGCGGCACCGACCACATCACGGTCTGGGGGAGCAACCAGGAGGACACCCTTGCCTTCTACCGCGACCTGCTCGGGATGCCGCTCGTGTTGCGGCAGCCGAACCTCGACGACCCCTCGCAGACGCACCTGTTCTTCGACACCGGCGACGGGCGGATCCTCACGGTGTTCGTGAGCGACGAGCGCGCGTCCGCGCGCGGCCAGCGCGTCAGCACGGGCGCCGTCCACCACCTGTGTTTCAGCGTCGAACCCGACGAGTACGAGGACATCATGGCGGCGCTTGAGGAGGCGGGCAAGGGGTACAACGTGTTCGACCGCGGCATCTTCCACTCGATTTACACGCAGGACAACAACGGGCTCGTCGTCGAGCTGTCGGCCGACAAGTACGAGATCCCGGCCGACCGGAAGGGAGAGGTGTTCGCGACCGCGCAGCGCCTCCGCGAGGAGGACGACGCCGACTTCGCGCAGGACCGTCACATGGAGGGGGCCCTGGAAGAGCTCGGCCTCCCGGTGAACAAGCATGACCTACCGGACGCCGACGCCGGCGTGGGGGTCTGAGATGACCGGGCGCGACCCGGGTCCGCACGCGGGCGACGACCCGCACGGCGACGAGCCGCTGGTCACGGCCGGCGCGTCGCTCGACGACGCGGCCGCGGCGCTCGTGCTCGTCCACGGCCGCGGCGCGACCGCCCGCAGCGTCGTCGACTTGGGCGAGCGGCTGGCGGGGGACCGAGAGGTGGCGATTCTCGCGCCCGCGGCCGCCGGCAACACCTGGTACCCGAACTCCTTCCTCGCGCCGGTCGCCGACAACGAGCCCGGGCGGAGCTCCGGGCTGCGAGCGGTCGGCGCCGCGGTCGACCGCGCGGTCGACGCCGGGATCGCCCGCGACCGCGTCCTCGTCGGCGGCTTCTCGCAGGGCGCCTGCCTCGCGAGCGAGTTCGTCGCCCGCAACCCGACCCGCTACGGCGGGCTCGCCGTCTTCAGCGGCGGGCTGATCGGCGAGACGGTCGCGGTCGACGGCTACCTCGCGGCGGGCGACGACCCCCTCGCCGGCACCCCGACGTTCGTCGGGTGTAGCGACGTCGACCCGCACATCCCCGAGGAGCGGGTCCACGAGACGACCGACGTGCTGGAGGCGCTCGGCGCCGACGTCGACGAGCGGATCTACGAGGGGATGGGCCACGGGATCAACGACGACGAGGTCGCGGCGGTGTCGGAGCTGGTCGCGTCGCTGGCGTAGCTCGCCCTCGTTCGTCACGAAACGTCGCGACCGACGGCCGCAGCGCCGGCAGCGCCGCCGCGAACGGCCCGCCGACAGGTCCCGATCCGCGGGGGCTCGCGGCGGCTCTCCCGCTCACGCCAGCCAGTCGTCGGGCTTCGTGTCGTAGTCCGCCTCGTCGGCGGCGATCCGCGCCTCGATCGCGTCGTCGAGGTCGTGTTCGGTCACCTCGCCGCCGTCGTACTGGAAGCGGACGCCGACCTCGGTGCCCTCGGGCTCCTCGCCGCGCCGCTTGGCGCGTCGGACCTCGCCGTCGTCGTACTCGACGCGGATCGTCGCGAGGTTCACCGGGCGCCCCCACAGCTCGAAGACGCGCTTCAGCGTCGCCCTCGCGCGCTCCTCGTCGAGCGCGACGCCGTTGTACCGGTGCCCCAAGAGCAGTTCGCCCCGGTTCCGGAAGTTCCCGTCCAACACGACGATCGTCGGCTTCCCGAAGTTGGTGAACCGGAGGAGCAGCTTCTTGCGCACGTCGTCGGCGTCGACGCTGGCGACGCGGTGCTCCCCGGCGGCCCGGCTGTACTCGTAGGTGAAGTAGTTCCCCTCGCGGACGAACTCGTCGGTGAGGAACGCGTCGATGAACGTCACGTCGTTGTGGCTCTCGCGCACCTCGAACATGCGCTCCCAGCCCGCCCCGCGGTCGACGTCGTCGATCGCGGCGGCCACCGTCTCGTACCGGTCGACGTCGAACAGGTACCGGGCCTGCTCTTCGAGCACCTCTCGGGAGACGTCGCGGAGCGCGCCCCGGTGTTCCGGCCGCGAGAGGACGTAGTGACGCTCCGCGAGCCCCTCGCGCGTGAGCAGCTTCCACGGGTACCGCTCGACGTCGATCCCCTCGGGCCCGTCGCCGGCGGACAGCGCCCGGTCCACCGCTTCGCCGTCGACTCGCGGGTCGCCGTCGGCGGCCATCTCGGCCAACTCGTCCAGCGTCGCCGGGCCGGCGCCCGCGATCGCCGGGTGGGGTTCGAGCAGGTCGGCGACCTCGTCGAGGTCGATCCGGGAGTGGAAGTTCTCCGGGGTCACGCCCTCGACGCGGAGCAGCTTGTCGAGCACCTCGCGACGCGCGGCCCGCAACTCGACGTGCGTCCACAGCTCGAACCCGAGCTTGTAGGGGTTGAGGCCGGGCGAGCCGAGCACGCGGGCCATGTGGTCGGCGTACGTCAGGAACTCGTCGGGCCCGGCGAACCCCTCGCCGCCCATCATCACCGACTCCCAGTACGTCGCCCACCCCTCGTTCATCACCTTCGTCTGCTTCTGTCCGGCGAAGTAGTACGCCTCCTCGCGGATCGCGTCGATAACGGTCGTCTCCCACGGCTCCCGGTCGACCGCCTTCCCGCTCTCGGGGTCGTACCGCTTGCCGTGGTCGCGCAGGAACGCGAGCACGTCCGGGCGCGGCGCCTCCGGCTCGACTCCCTCCCCGCGCGCTTCGAGCCACTCGTCGTCGAACACGTCGCGCCGCACCTCCTCGGAGAGGTCGAGGTCGTCGATCCGCGCCTCGATCGCCGCGAGCGGGTCCTCGTCGCCGTCGCTCACGTCCGCGGCGATCCCCGGGTCCGCCACGGAGCGGGCGGCGTCGACCGGGCTGTGCTGGTCGATCGTGTCTTCCAGGGCGCTCACGGCGTCGATCAGCCGCTCGACCGCGTCGCGGTCGACGTCCGTCCGCCTCGCGATCGCCGCGATCCGGTCCGCGTTGCGCTCCAGCCGCGCCGCCGCGTTCGGGCCGTCGTCGCCGCGGTCGGCGTAGAGCCCGAACCACTCGTTGTTCGCGAAGAAGTCGGCGTGCGCCTCGACGTGGGTGATGACGGCCTTCTGGTCGGCCGCCGAGTTCGACTCCTGGAGGAAGGCGTGCGCCGGGTCGTCGTTGTTGACGATCTCGAACGCCTTCCCCAAGCCGTGGCGGTCCTTCTTCCGCTGGCGCTCGTAGTTCATCCCCCACCGCCAGTGCGGGTAGCGCCGCTGGAACCCGCCGTAAGCGATCAGCTCGTTCATCTGACCGTGGTCGACGATCCAGTACCGAACCGGGTACGGCTTCAAGCCGAGCCGCTCCGCCAGCTCGCGGGCCTCCCGGGCGGGCTCGTCGAGGGCCGCGGCCTCGCGTTTCGCCTCGACGCGGTCGTCCCTCATCGCCGGTCACCCCCGTCGGTCCGCCCGCGGGCGGCGGGCCCGCCGCGGCCCGCGCCGCCGTCGCTCGACGACTCGGTGCTGAGGATCTCGTAGATGGCGTCCGTCACGTCGTCCGGCTCCGAGACGCGCGCGACGGCCACGTCGTCGGCGTCGGCGAACGCGGCCTCGACCTCGTCGGCGTGGCGGGCGTTCGCGGCGCCGTCGCCGGGCTGGGTCTCGACGTACGCCTGGAGGTTGGCGTCGATCGACTCCATCGCCGGGATCACGTTCTCCGCCGTGTCGCTGCCGGCGTTCTCCGAGTCGCCCGCGGCGAACACGTACCGGTTCCACTCGCTGTACGGGTACTCTTCGAGGAGCTCCTCGACGAGGTCGTACGCGCTGGAGATGCGGGTGCCGCCGCCGGACTGGATCCCGAAGAACTCCTCGCGGTCGACCTCCCAGGCCTCCGCGTCGTGGACGACGTAGCGGAACTCCGCGGCGTCGTACTTCCCGGTCAGGTACCAGTCCATCGGGGTGAACACCCGCTCGACGAGCTCGCGTTTCGTCTCGCGCATCGAGCCGGACGCGTCGCGGACGTTGACCACGACGACGTTGCGCTCGCGCTTCTCGATCACCTCCGGGTGACGGAACCGCTCGTCCTCTCGGCGGAACGGGACGCTGTCGAGCCCCTCGCGCCGGATCCGCTGGGTGACCGGCTCGCGGTCGACCGCCTCGTCGAGCGCGTCGAAGCTCTCCCAGCGGTCGAGCGCCGCGACCGGCTCGCCCCGCTCCTCGGCGAGCGTCGCGGCCGCGTCGGCGATCCACGCCCGGGAGACGGGGATCCCCTCGCCGCGCGCCCACGCGAACACGTCGTCCACGTCGGCGCCGTCGACGAACAGTCCCTCGCGGACGTAGTCGCCGTCGAAGTCGGTCGCGAGGTGCCGCTTCAGCCCGCGCTTGAAGAACTCGTCGACGTCGAGGGTGCCGCGCGGCCCGGAGCGCGCGGTGTCGGTGAAGTCGCCCTCCACCTCCTCGACCACCCGCTTCCCCTTCGGTTCGAGGTCGAGCCCGAGCGCCTCGTCCAGCTCGCGGGCGAACTCCTCGGGGTCCATCTCGTAGTACTCGTGGTCGCCGCCCTCCTCCCCCGGGTCGCCCTCCTCGTCGCCGTCGCCCGGCTCGGGGTCGACCGGCTGGCCGGGCTGCGGCTGGCCGTCGCCGCCCTGCCCGACCCCGCCGGCGGAGCGCTGGTCGTACTCGAACGACGGGAGGTCGACCACCTTGATCGGGATCCGGATCCGGTCGGCGTCGGAGCCGCCGAGGTCGCCGTGGCCGATGAACTCCGCGAGGTCCTCCCGGCGCGTCTCGCCGACCTCGCGGAACCGCTCGCGGTCCTCGGTCAGTCCCACGGGTCGTCACCCCCGTTGGAGCCGGCGCCGCCGTCCGGCGCCTCGCCGTCGGCGTCCCCGCCGTCGACGTCGGGCCACTCGTCGCGCACGTCCGCCATCACGGCGCGGCTCGCCAGCTCCGCGGACGCGCGGCTGTACCCGCGCTCGCACAGGCGGTCGATCGTCTCGGCCTTCACCCGCTCGGTCTCGGTGTCGGCGGGCGGGTCGGGCCACGCCGCGGGGTCGAGGTCCGGGAACCGCCGCTTCACGTCCGCGAGGTCGTTCGCGTCGATCACCGCCTTCAGCTCGGGCACCTCCCCGAGGTCGACCTCGTCGACGCTGAACTCCTCGCCGCGGTTGCGCCACGCGTACCGCGTGAGTCCGCGGATCACCCGCTCGCGCCGGAAGCGCTCGACGTCGCGGCCGGGCTCGGTCCCGCGGTACTCGCCCTCGTCGAACCGCCCGAGCGTCTCCGTCTCGAACACCTTCATCGCGAGCGGGTCCGGCGCCGCGTCCTCGCGGTCGCGCGCCGTCGGGTCCGCCTCGTCCCACGCGTACACGTGCTCGACGTACTCCGCAACGGTCTCGGTCGGGACGGTCTCCTCGGCGAGCATCGCGTCGATCACGTCCTCGCGCTGCCGCTCGCGGATCCGCGCCGCGACCGGCCCGCGGCGCCCCTCGAACTCCGCGGCCTCGGCCCGCGAGAAGACGGGGGCGTCGGCGAGCCCGTCCGCCATCGCGTCGAGCACGTCCGTCGGGGTGACGACGCGCTCGACCGGCAGGTCGGGGTGGCTCCGGTCGGCGGTCGTCGCGAGCAGGTCGGCGACCGCGTCGCGGGCGTAGGTGACCGGGATCCCGTTCCGGCCGTCGCCCGCGGCGAGGTCGACGTCGTCGACGGTCACCGCGTCGTCGCCGCGCCGGACCTCGCCGGTCTCGTACAGCGTCGCGGTCTCGATCAGGTCGAGGTCGCCGGGGAGGTCGTCGCCGTCGAGGCGCGTGACGACCGCGTACAGCGCCGCGGCCCCGATCGCGTGCGGCGCGACCTCGCGCTCGACCGCCCTCCCGTCGGCCTCCCGGACCTCGATCGACAGCGGCGCCGCCCCCGGGTCCCGGGCCCCCTCGTCGGGAGCGCCCCCGCGGCCGACGCCGGACGGGTCGGCGGCGCCGCCGGTCGCCTCCTCGACCGCGGTCGCCCCGGCGATCTCGCGGCGGAGCAGCCGCGCCTCCAGCCGGCGGTTCGTGAGGTACCGGAACTCGTGTTTCGAGAGCCGGCGCTTCAGGGCCTTCAGCGGGTCGGCGTCGCCGCGTTCGGCGTGGCGGTCCAGCTCCGCGTCGAGGTCGGGGTTCGAGATGACGACGAGCTGGGTGTCCAAGTCCATCCCGATCCCCTTGTCGAGCTTCACGCGCCGCTCGTCGGGGACGTTGAGCAGCCGCCGGAGCAGGTCGGCGTGCTGGCTCGCGTCCTCGACGACGGTGGCGACGCCGTTCCCCTGCGAGAGGACGCCGTCGTAGCTGAACGCCTGCGGGTTCTTCCGCCCGCGGGAGTCGAGCTCGCGGAGCATGCCGCCCATCCACGAACCGACGAGCCGCTCTTTCGCCGTCCCGTCGTCCTCGGCGTGGAGGACGCCGATCCCGCGCCCCACGTCGACCACGTAACTGGTCACGCGGAGGTGGTCGCGGTCGGTGATCGCCGAGAAGAGGTCACGGCGCCCGCGCTCGCGGTAGGCCGACTCCAGGTGGTCGTACGCCTCGCGGCTGAACGGGTCGAGCTCCACGTCGGCCGCGACGGGGTAGGCGTCGTCGTCGACCGCGTCGGCGATCGACTCCCGGACCGTCTCGGGGAACACCGACAGCGGGTGCGACTGGACCGGGCTGCGGTACCACTCCCCGGCGTCGCCGCCGTCGCCGTACGAGAGCGACGCGGCGCCGCCGCCGCCGACCCCGCCGGCGCCCGAGACGTTCCACTCGACGGTGTACCGCCGGCCGGCGTCCGTCTTCGAGAACGCGCGGAGCCCGTTGACCAGGCACCGCTTGAACTCCGACTTCCCCGTCGCGGTGGGGCCGTCGATCCAGACTATCGTCTCGTCGTTGCCCCGCCCGGTCGCGGCCGCGCGCAGGTCGTCGACGAACCCGTTGAGCGCGCGGGTGTTGCCGAGGACGGCGTGTTCGCCGTCGTTCGCCGGGTCGTCGAAGAACCGGTACCGGTCGAGCGTCTCGCCGCGCTCGCGGACCTCGCGGGTCCCGTACGACTCGACGGCCGCGAGGACGTACCCCGCACCGGACGCGGCCGCGGTCGGGTGCTCCAACACGCGGTCGACGTAGGACGCGAGGTCCATCGGCGGGTCGTACGCTCCCCGGAGGGCCTCGTCGGCCGCGCTCCGGAACCGCTCGCCGCCGGATCTGGTGCGGTCGCTCATTTTCAGTCCCCGTCGTCCGCCATCTCCGAGCGCGCGACCGCCGCGCCCGCGTACTCCAGCACCTCCGCGGCGCCGTCCTCGGAGTAGCCCCGGTCGACCAAGGCGTCGACCCACGCGCTCCGGTCCTCGTCGTCGAGGTCGGTCGCGGACACCAGCGCCGAGAAGTTGATGTTGTGCTTCTTGTCCTCCCACAGCTTCCGTTCGAGGGCCCGGCGGAGCCGGTCGTTCTCCTGCGGGTCGAACCCGCGGCCCTCGCGGGCGCGTCGGGACACCCAGTTCGACACCTCCTGCCGGAAGTCGTCCTTCCGGTCGGAGGGGACGTCGAGCTGCTCTTCGACGGCGCGCAGGAACGTCTCGTCCGGCTCCGTCTCCCGGCCCGTCAGCTCGTCGTCGACGGTGTCGTCGTCGATGTACGCCATCACGTGGTCCATGTACTTCTCGCCCTGCCGGCGGAGCTCGTCGACGTCGTACGCCAGCGCGTGGCGCACGTCCTCGATGGCGCGCTCGCGGTACTCCTCGCGGACCAGGTCGAGCAGGCGCTCGTAGCGGTCGAGGTCCTCGGCCGCGATCGACCCGTGGCCGCCGAGGTTCGCCTCGAAGTGGTCGAAGACGGACAGCGGCGAGAGGTGGCTGCGGTCGCGGTGGGTGGCGTCCATGATCGCCTCGGCGATCTCGTCGCCGACGAACCGCGCGGAGATGCCGTCCATCCCCTCGCCGATGTCGGCGGACTCGGCGGCGTCCTCGCGGAGCTTCCGCCGGTCGATCTCCTCGTCTTCCAGTTCGCCGTTGTACGCCTTCGCCTTCTCGACGAGAGTCACCGTCTCGTCGGTCGGCTCCTCTAAGCGGGTGAGCACGCCGAAGAGCCCGGCCATCTCCAAGGCGTGCGGCTCGACGTTGACGTTGGGCACGTCGGCGTTGGCGAGCATCTTCTCGTAGATCTTCGCCTCGCTCTCGTACTCTAACACGTACGGGTAGTCGATCCGCTTGGTGCGGTCGTTGAACGCCTCCATCTTCTCGTCGCCGGTCTTCTCGCGGTACTCCGGCATGTTCGTCCGACCGACGATCACCTGGTCGATGTCGATCCGCGGGTTGTTCTTCGGCTTGATCGTCGACTCCTGCGAGGCGTGGAGGAAGTCGTAGAGGAACTCCCGCTGGAGCTTCAACAGCTCCTCGCCGGAGAAGAGCCCGCGGTTCGCGTTACAGAACGCGCCGGCGTAGTCGAACGCGCGCGGGTCGGACTCGCCGTAGACGGCGAGCTTCGCGTAGTTGACGTCGCCGGTGAGCTCGGTCTCGTCCTGGTTCTTCTTGTCCTTCGGCTCGAACGTCTCGATGGACTGCCGGCGGTTCTCGTCGGCGACGAGCCGGACGACCTCGACGTGCTCGTCGAGGACGCGCTGGAGGTCGTCGTCGTAGTGGGCGAGCAGCTCGTTCAGGTAGAACTCCGAGGCCGGGTCGGGGTGCTGCTCGTTCCGCAGCGTGTAGGGCGCGTCGAGCCGCTCGTTGAGGTCGTCGATCACCGCCTGGCGCTGCGGCTTCGGGAGGAGGACGAGCGGGTCCTGGCTCATCGGCGAGCGGACCACGTCGTCGTCCGGGTCCTGGTCGTCGATCACCGAACAGAGGTCGACCCAGCGGAAGGTGTACATCCGGCCGGCGTCCTCGCGGGTGTACGCCTCGAAGTAGCGGCGCACCAGCCAGTCGAAGTGCGACTTGCCGGAGCCGACCGGGCCCAAGAGGAGTTTGATCCGCTTCTCGGGGCCGAGCCCGCGGGCGCCGGACTTCACCTTGTTGACGAACTCGTGGATCGCCTCGTGGACCTCGCGGCCGTAGAAGACGTTCTCGCCGTCGTGGAGCGGGTCCTCGGCGGCGAGCGCGTACTCGACGACGCCGTGTTCCTCGTCGTAGTGCGTCCCGTAGTGGTCGAACATGTCCGCGACGCGCTGGTGTGCGTTCCGTGCGATCTCGGGGTCGTCGTACAGCGCGTCGAGGTACCAGTCGAACGAGCGCGCCGCTCTGAGGTCGTCGGGGACCTCCGTCCGGTACTCCTCGCTGAGCCGTTCGAGCGTGTGTCGGTCTGCCATCGTATCACGTTCGCTCGGACCGCGAGGCGGTGTCGCCGGCGTGCGACGCGACGGCCGGAGCAGCGGCTCTCCGTGCGCGTGTCGGCAACTCGTCGAGCCGCGAGCGGCGCGTCGTCGGAGTGCGCGTCGGTGCCGGTGGACGCCTCGCCCGTATCCGAGGCTATATATGTGGGAGGGATTGGCACGGATAAGTATGTCGCCAGTTGACACCCGCCGCGATCCGTTCGGGGCCCTCGCCCTCGTCGGATCCGGCCGGTTCGCCGACGGTCCGTCAGTCGGTCTTATCAGCGGCTCGTGAGATCGACGGCGGGGGCGCGTCGCGACCCCCCGCGAAGCCCTCGCGCGCGGTCCGGACGCGGCGGGGCGCGTCGCAGTCGCGGTCGCCGCTCGCGAGCGCCGGCCGAGAACCGGAACCATCGGCCCCGGAGGGCACCCTTTTGCGAGTCGCCGCCGCAGACCCGGTGTGACGTTCAGCATCTGCGCTCGCGAGCGGTACACCGACGAGGGCGGCGACGACCAGATCCGGTTCGGCGTGGCGGTGACCACTCGGCTGCCGGGCGTCGGCACGCTGTGCCCCTTCGCGTCGTCCGACGGCGCGGTGGCGACCCAGTCGCTCGTCAACGTCGAACTGGGGCGGAAGGGGGTCGAGTACCTCGGGGACGGGCTCGCCGTCGACGACGCCCTCCAGGCGCTCCTGAACGCCGACGAGGGGAGCGCCCAGCGCCAGCTCCACGGCGTCGACGCCGACGGGACGTTCGCGTTCTCCGGCGACGAGTGTAACGACTGGTACGGCCACCGCGAGGGCGAGAACTACACCGTCGCGGGCAACCTCCTGACGGGCGAGGACGTGATCGCGGACACCGCGGCCGCCTACGAGTCCGACGCGCACGGCGACGCGCCGCTCGCCGAGCGCCTGATCGACGCCCTCGCGGCGGGCCACGCCGCCGGCGGCGACAAGCGCGAGGACCTCGAGGTTCAGTCCGCGGCGCTGCTCGTGCGGAACACCGAGGAGGAGGCCGACGATCCCTACTACAACGACCTCCGGGTCGACGCGAGCGAGACGCCGGTCGCGGACCTCCGCGAGACGTACGAGACCGCCAAGCGCGGCTACGAGACCATCTTAGAGAAGTACGCCGAGGAGGAAGCGGCGGACGACGAGAGCGACGACGACGGGGGCGCGGCCGACGACGCGGCCGACGAGTAGCGGGCCCTCGCTACACCGACAGCCGCGCGAGGATCGGCAGGTGGTCGGAGGGGTACCGGCCGCGGTCGTCCCGGTCCGCGAGGGTCGCGAACGCCTCGACCGACACCGCGGGCGAGACGAGCGCGTGGTCGATCCGACGGCCGTCGATGAGGCGCGCGAAGTCGGTGAGGCTCGTCTCCGGCCCGTGTCGGAGGTCCGCCTCGGCCGCGGCGTCCCGGAGCGAGGGGGCGTCGCCCGACGGAGCGCCGTCTTCAACGCCGGACTCGTCATCGAGGAGGATCCCGTGCGGGTCGGAGCCCGGCGTGCAGTTGAGGTCGCCGACGAGGAGGAGCGGCGCCCTCGCGTCGGCCCCGCCCTCGTCCGCCGTCGCTACCGTCGGTAGCCGCTCGCGGAGCAGGCGCGCAGACTCGCGCCGCGCGCGGGCGCTCACGTGGTCGAAGTGCGTGTTGACGACGCGGAGCGCCGCGTCTCCGCCGACGGCGCGCACCCGGGCCCACGTCGCGATCCGCGGGTGCGAGGCGCCCCACCCGGTCGACGGCTCGTCGGGGGTCTCGGAGAGCCAGAACGTCCCGTCGTCGACGACCTCCCAGCGGTCGCTCCGCACCGCGACGGGGCACCCCTCGCCCTCGCCGTCCGCCTCGCGCCCGCGGCCGACGAACTCGTACTCCGGGAGCCGCTCGCGCAGGTCGCGCCGCTGCTCGGGCAGCGGCTCCTGGAAGGCGGCGACGTCGGGCCGGTGAAACCGAACGAGCCGCCCCACCGCGTCCCGGCGGTCGTGCCAGGCGTCGTGGTGGTCGCCCCGGTTGGCGTAGCGGACGTTGTAGCTTAACACCCGGATCGCGGTCATTACCTCGGGTCTCGCGGGCGGGGCGATTAAAAGGCGGGGAGCGTCCCGCCCGGCGGGCGCCCCCACCAGCACAGGGCATTTATCGCCGCCGAGGCCCGGTGGACGGGTATGGAACGCAACGTCGGTCGGATCGACGCCCTCGTCCGGGTCGTCGCGGGGGTCGCCGTCGCGGTCCTCGCGGTCGCCGTCGCCGTCGGGGCGGTCAGCGTCCCGGTCTTCTCCGCGGTCGGCCTCGGGGTGATCGGCGTCGTCTTGGTCGTCGAAGGTGCCACCCGCCGGTGTCTGCTGTACCGGGCGCTCGGGATCGACCGCTGTCCGGTCGACTGACGCTCCGACCGCCCGCGGGGCGGGCCGGTCAGACCGAGAACTCGTAGAGGTCGTCGCCGACGTGGTGGATCGACCGGACCACCTTCCCGCTGTCGCCGACCATGTCGTCGCCGTCGGCCAGCGCGCGGCCTACGGCCAGCACCTTCCCGTGGGTCTCCTCGGCGATCACGACCAGGTCTCCCTCCCGGATCGTCTCGTCGGCCTCGACGATGCCCGGGCGCATCACGTCGGCGCCGTCGGAGACGAAGGAGATCGCGCCGGCGTCGACGGTGACGACGCCGGTCTCCGGGTCGAAGTCGTTCGCGCCCCGAACGGTGAGGAACGGCTCGTCGTCGTCGACGTAGAAGACGGCGGGGTCGCCGTCCACCAAGACGAGTTCGTAGCCGGCGTCGACGAACTCCACGAACTCGAAGGTGTCCCCCTCGATGTCGACCCCGAGGTGGTCGGCGACCGCCTCGCGGATCGCCGTGATCTCGTCGCTTCGGAGGTGGTGCCGGGATTTCACTTCCATGCGCGTCCCGTCGACCGCTCGGCCGATAAATGGACCGCTCCCCGCCGTGGCGGTCGGCGATCGCTTCGCGCTGTCGCCCCTGAGGCCGGTCTCGACTCGTTGGACCGATCAAAACGGCCTTAAACCACCTCTCCATATCCCTTCGTATGCTCAACCCACTGGCGATCGTGCTCGTGGCGATCGTGAACCCCCCAGCGATCGTGCTCGCGGCGGTCGCGACGCTGCTCGTGGTCCTCGTCACCTCGGTGAAGGGGACGGGGTGGGAACCCACGACCGACATCTCGGAAGAAGTCCTCGAACACCGCGCGTCCGCGGTCCCCGAGACGGAGTTCCCGGAGCCGGGTAACCGCGCCGTCGGCGGCGGTGGCGGCGGCGGAGCCATCCCGGCCGGCGGCGCCGAGGGCGAGGAGGGCGAGCTCGAAGAGGGCGACACCGTCAGCTCCGGCCCCGGCGACATCCCCGAAGACGAGGTGGAGTACTTCGAGGTCGAGTTCGTCAAGCAGGGGGAGACGGTCGAACTCTCCAACGACAAGCCCATCCTCGACCAGGGCGAAGACGAGGGCTGGGACCTCCCGTACGCCTGCCGGCAGGGGCAGTGCGTCTCCTGTGCCGGCCGGATCGCCGACGGCCCCTCCGAGGACTTCGTCGAGCACGACAACCAGCAGATGCTCGAAGCGGCCGAGATCGACGACGGCTACACGCTCACCTGCGTCGCTTACCCCCGCGACTCCTTCAGCATCGAGACGGGCGAGGCGCCGTAGCACCGCGCTCGCACTCTCTCTTCCGTCTCCTCTCACCGCGTCCGCTCGCGACACCCTTTTTCGCGTCTCGCTCCAACCGATCGCATGACCGTCACCACGGCGCTCGTCGGCGGCGGCGGGGCCGTCGCCGTCGCGCTGATCGCCGCGGCCGTCTACCGCGACGCCGCCCGCGTCGGTGTCGACCTCGGCTCGCCGGCGACCTGGGCCGCGCTCGTCGTCCTCACCGGCGGCGCGAGCCTCGTCACGTTCGTCCTCGTGCCCGACGCCCCGCTCCCCGGCGTCCTCGTGTTGACCGTGCTCGGCCCGCTCCTCTACCTGCTCGAACGCGACGACTCGATGAACGGCGACGCCGCCGCCGACCCCACCCAACTCCCCAGCCAGTCCGGGGAGTCGGCGGACCCGGGCGACGACCCGGAGCGATAGCGGCCGACGCGGACGCGCCCCGTCGCGGTCCCTCTCGGCGCCGTTCCGTCTCATCGACGATGACACAGTTCCTTTCGGCGCGGCCGCCGGCTCCTAAACCGCAACTTTCCATACCGTCGGCGATGTACGAGGAGTAATGAGCGACGAGAGCGACGAGAGCCTCGCGGACCGGGTAGAGCAGTGGATGGTCGGACAGATGCCGATCATCCAGATGCACGGCGGCACGAGCGTCGTGCGCGAGGCGGACCCCGAGACCGGCGAGGTCGTCGTCGAGCTCGGCGGCACCTGCTCCGGGTGCGGCATCTCGAACATCACCGCCGACAACATCCGTCGCGACCTCATCATGGACTTCGAGGAGGTCGACGACGTGACCGTCCGGACCGCCTCCTCCGGCGACAACGGCGCGTCCACCGTCGAGGGCGGCCGCGGCGGCGAACTCAAACACGAGACCGAGTCCGCGAACCACTTCTGAACGCGACGGGCGCTCCCGTCGCCTCTCTCTTCTCCCCTACAGCGGCGTGAACGGCAGCGACGCGAGCGTGTCGGCGTCGTAGGCGAGCGCGTCGGACTGCGAGACGCCCTCCGGCGTGATCATGTCGATCACGCGGGGCGCGTTGCCCGCCGCGCCCTGCTTCGCGCCGCCGAAGACGAACCCGCCGGCGTCCTCCTGGACGTCGCGGAACGAACCGAAGTCCTCCGAGCCGACGACCGGGAGGACTTCCCAGTCGGAGATGTCTACTCCGCCGAGGGCCGCCTTCGGAATCGAGACGATCGCCACGTTCGCGCCGAAGCTGGCGAACGTGGTCGGCGAGCCGAGCCCGTTCCCTTCCGCGTCGACGATCCCGGCGCTGAAGCCGCTCGCGTCGACCCGGTACTGCCACGGCTCGGCGAACTCGGCGGTGATCCCGAGCCCCCCGAGCTCCGTCGTCCGTCCGCCCTCGGCCGACGGATCGCGCAGGTACACGACGAAGTAATGCGGCGAGAACGTCCCGCCGAACGTGTCGTACAGGTTCTCCACCTCGAAGGCGAACCGGTACTCCTCGTCGGTCTCCAGGACCCGGAACGAGCGCAGGTCGAACGCGCCGTCCTGGAACGCGCCGTCGGTCGGGTAGACGTACTCGCCGGGGCCGTCGTCGTCGCCCTGCGGGTCGGTGAACTCGGCGACGAGGTCGCCGGGCGCGACCGTGACGGTCTCCGACGCCAACTCGGTGCCGCCGTCGGCCTCCCGGACGGCGACGTCGAACGTCCCGATCCGAGATATGCTGAATCCGAGGTCCACCGTCGCGTCAGTCGAATTCGGAGGCAGTCGGACGTTGTCGAGCGCGGCGACATCCCCGTCGACGGTGACCTCGACGGTCGTTCCGCCCACGAAGGCGGCGTCGTTCGACCCCGTCGCGGTGACGAACGATTCGCCGAGGTCGGCCTCGTCGGCGATCGACACCGAAAACGTCTGCTCCGGCCGCTCGTACTCGGGGAGCCGCTTGACCTCGCGGCCCCGCGCCGGGCGCAGTTTCACCGCCGTCCCGCCGCTCGGCGCGAGCGACGCGAGCAGGGTCGCGTCGGGCGTGACGACCGCCTCGTCGATGCGGACCTCGGTCGGGTCGCGATCGACGCCGGTCCCGACCGCGTCGGAGTATATCTCCGCGACGTACTTCGGGCCGTTCCGGCCCTTCCCGCGGCCGTTTCCGTTTCGCTTGCCATTCTCCTTGCCGCGGCCATTGCCTTTCCCCTTGCCGTTGCGCTTGCCCTTCCCCTTGCCGCGCCCCGGCGCGTCGCCGGCGTTGCCGGGGGCGTCGCCGGAGTTCCCCGGCGCGAGGAAGTCGAGCGGCACGTCGACCGCGCGGCCGTCGCCGTCGGTCATGGCGCCGACGTACCACTCGTCGCCGCGCCGCCGGGCGATCGCGAGGTAGTCGCCGATCGCGGAGCCGACGACGCGCGTCTCGTCCCAGCCGGCGGCCGGGACGGACTCGATGAAGCCGAACTCGGGCTCGGCCTCGAAGTTCTCGTTCTCGGGGACGTACCCCTCGTACTCGGCCGGGACCGGCGACGGCTCGCCGGACTCGGTGACGGCGACGGCGTTGAGGTTGAACCCGCCCACGTCGCCGCTGAAGCCGTCGTCGCCGCTCTCGTAGTCGAGCTCGATCGCGACCTCGTTGTCGCCCGCGTCGAGCTCGACCTCGGTCGTGAACACCTGCCAGTCGTCCCAGTAGTCGGTGAAGTCGGGCTCGATGGTCTCCCGCGCGTCGTTGACGCGCAGCGTCGCGCGCGGCGTGCCGGCGTCGATCACGCGGCCCGCGTTCTCCTCGGCGTCGCTCGCGTAGCGCAGGTGGAGGTCGTACGTCCCGGCGCTCGGCACGTCCTCGACCGCGAACGAGACCGACGACCCGCTGGGCGCGCGGTTGGGGTCGACGGCGACGAAGTTGGTGCCGAACGCGTCCCGCCAGGAGTCGTCGGTGACGAGGCCGTCGAGGTCGCCGGCGGCGGCCTGAAGCGCCTCCCCGACCCCGAACGTCTCGTCGACGTACCCCTCGATCCGGTCGGCGGCCATCTGGAGCCCGCTGAGGTACGTCGGGTACATCGCGAGCTGCTTCGCCCGCGTCGTCTGGATCTGGTCGCCGCGGTCGTCGCCGAACGTGATGTCGAAGATGCCCGGCTGGTAGCTCACCGGGCCGGCGAGGTTCCGCGTGAACGGGAGCGTGACGTGGTGGTCGCGGCCGACGTTCGAGCCGAGCTGGCCGAACCCGTCGTACTCCTGGGCCTTCACGACCTCGCGGTTCGCCACGTTCGGGTAGGTGCGGATCTCGCCGGTCGGCTTGATCCCCTCGTGGATCTCTAACAGCTGGCGGTTCGCGGCCGCCTCGCGGATCACGAGCCGGTGGTGGTTCACCGCGAGCTGGTTGTGCTGGTTGTGGGTCGGGTCGGCGCCGTCCCCGTCGATGCCGAGCCCGGGGTCGGAGACGTACCCGTTCTTGATCGAGTTGATCCCCTCGGCCTCGTAGCCCGCGAACACGTCCTCGTCGAGGATCGCGGCCTCGTACTGCGGAATGTTCCCCGCCGTCTCGTTGTGAATCGTCATCTCGACCAGGTCGGGGAGGTCCGCGCCGTAGCCGGTCACCTCCGGCACGTCGAAGTCGGGATAGGAGTCGTCGACGCCGAAGCCGAACCCGGTGCCGTCGCCGGGGTAGGTGTCCCAGCCCTGGTTCCACCCCTCGACGAGCACGCTGTCGATGCCGTTCTCGCTGGCGAAGCGCATGTACCGCTTCATCCGCTCGGTGCGCGCGCCGTGGACGTACGCGGCCGGGTTCCCGCCGTCGTTCGCGACCTCGTCGTCCGTCTTGTACTCCCAGTTCGCCTGCCCGGCGATCATCGTCCACCAGATGCCGACGTACTTGCGAGGCTCGATCCAGTCGGTGTCGGGCGCGCCCCCGGCGGTCGGCAGCGCCGACTCGTCGAGCGAGTCCGCGAGCAGCGGGACGAGCTGCGACTCGATCAGCTCGCCCGGCCGGTCGACGACTTGGATCGTCCGCCACGGCGTCGCCGCCGGCAGATCGAGCGAGGCCCGCGACCCGTCGGGCAGCGGGGTGAGCTCGGTCGCGAACGCCGTCCCGCCGCCGTCGCTCCGGGGCGCGAGCGTCGCGGCCGCGTAGTCGTCGAGGTTCGCCTCGTGGACGCTGAGGTACGCGTCGCCCGCGTCCACCGTGAGCGGGGTGTGCGCGCCCTCTCGCATCGGCGTGCCGTTCGGTCGCCGGTTCTCGACCCCGCCCGGGATCTCAGACAGCGGCGTCTCGGCGTACTCCTGCTCGAACCGGGGGTTCGTCACCGCGTTCGCGATCCACCAGGCGTCGTAGTCGTCCGCGAAGTCGACTCCGGTGTTCTCCGCGTCGATCACCGCCTTCTCCGAGTTGCTCGCGAACTCCTCGCGCAGCACCGTCCGGAACCCGATCCCGTCGTCGAACACGCGGACCTGGAGGGTGGCGGTGCGGCCGTCCTCGGCGGGGGAGCCGTCGGCGGCCGCGTCCGCGAGCCCGACGCTGAGGGCGTTGTACTCGGCCTCGACCTCGTCGTAGGCGCCCCACACCGGCTCCCACTCCTCGGTCGAGACCGCCCGGATCGTCCCGGTGACCGCGACCGCCCCGTCCGCCCCCTCGGCGCTCGCGCCGAACGCCGACTGGTTCCGGAAGTCGAACCCGAGCCGCGACGGGCCGACGTAGGTCGTTCCGTTCCGCGCGACCTCGTAGGTCGGGACGCCGTCCGAGACGTCGACCGTCACCGCGATCGACCCGTCCGGCGATTCGATCGTCTGAACCGGGTCGTCGGCGTCGTTGGCCACCGGCGCGGCGTCGTCGGCCGACACGTCCCGCGAGTAGGCGGCCGCCGCCACAAGCGCCCCCACGCTCCCGAGGAAGCCGCGGCGCGTCGTCCCGCTCGACGTTTGCTGTGATCGTTTCTCACGCATTCCGTCAACACCGTGTATACGATGAATAATAATGCTATTGTAACCAATCGAAGTGATTGGATTTCGAAACGACCGAGTCGACGCCCCCGTCGATCGCCGTGCCGTCCGCGGATCGGTCGCTACAGCGCGTTCTCCAGCGCCGACGCGACGCGCCGCGCCTTCTCGGCCAGCGGCTCCGGCGTGCGCCCCGCGGCGACCGACTCGTCGAGTTCGTCGTCGTCGACGCGCTCGACCGTCCCGTCCGGCCGCTTCACCACGTCGACGTGGAGGTCGACGTAGCGGGCCGCGTCGGGGAACACCTCGACGGGCGTACAGACGTTGACGTACGTCCCGCGGACGCTCCCGTCGCGGCCGCGATACGTCGTCGGGTACCACCAGCGCCCCTCCTTCAGGCTCGTCTCGGCGACGTCGCCGGCCACGCGGTCGACCCCGAGCCCGTCGTAGGTGCCGCCGCCGCTCATCTCCCGCTCGACGGTGACGGTCCCGTCGGGGTCGACCCCCGTGACGGTCGCCTCGCCGAGGGTGATCAGCCGCCCGTCGGGCTTGCCGTGGTCGATCCGGAGCGCGTCGCCCTCCCGGGGCCCGAACGCGTCGCTCACGACCGCGAACGGGAACTCGGCGTCGGGGTCGGGGTCACAGAGCGCCTCCGCGAGGTCGACGCCGGCCGAGGCGTCCGCCGAGCCCGCCTTCACGCGGTGGTGGCCCGGCATCGTCGCGGTCGCGCCCCGGCGCGCGTCGTCGAGCCCGAACCGACTCTCGCGGCCGAACCAGACCCAGACGCCGGCGTCCGGCGCGGCGACCGGCGCGTCGCGGAGCCGCCCCCGGTCGTCGAGGACGCCGACCCCGGACCCCGTCCCGTCTGCCGACGCGGCCGCGTCGCGCAGATCCTCGGCGGCGTCGACCGCCGCGTCGAGGCCCGCGCTCAGCGCCTCGGTGTCGGCGTCGACCGCGGGGGGTCGCCACACCGCGCGCCACCCGTCCGGCGGGTCGAGGTCGAGCAGGTCGAGCATCCCCGACAGCTCGCGGGCGGCCTCGTCGTCCCGGACGTCGACCCGCGTCCCGGAGCCCGGTTCGAGCGCGACGAGGTCGCCGCCGACCCGCAGCTCCCCGGCGAGCTCCGGGCGCCGGTCGGTCCACGGCGCCGCGGACTCGCGCACCTGGACGCGGACCGCGTCCCCCGTCTCCACCCGGGCGTCGACCGCGCCGTACGGGAGGTACCCCTCGGCGGCGGTAGCGGGCGCGCTGGCGGCCTCCCCGCCCTCGCCGCCGACCCGGAGGTCGACGACGGCGCCGCCGCCGAGCGTTTCCGTCACCTCGCCGTCGAGGACCGCGCCGGGCGGCGTCGGGTCCGCCCACGCGAGCGCGTCGCGGCCGGCGTCGACCAAGAGGTCGCGGACCGCATCGAGCGCGTCCGGGTCGCCGTGCGCGCCGACGCCCTGCCGGTCGTCGCTCGTCTCGACCCGGACGTCCGGCGGGTCGGTCCCGAACGGGGCGTCGAACCGCCGGCGGATCGGCGGCGAGGCGTCGACCACCTCGTGACCGGCGTCGAGCAGGCGCGCGGTGAGCGCCGTCGCGTAGATGCCGCGCACGCGGGCCCGTGCCATCGTCACAGCTCTCCGCGCTCGCGCGCGAACCGCACCCGGTCGTTCACCGTGTCGCCGAGCGAGAGCTCGACGACGACCGGCTCGCCGCCGTCGTCCTCCCGGAGGATCCGCCCGCCCTCGACCGGGACGCCCCAGCCGTCGAGCGAGAGGTAGCCGCGGAGGTCGCTCCCGTGAGTGAACAGGTCGACCTCGGCGGTCGGGTGCTCCTGGATCGCGTCCGCGCTGTGGGCCATCTCCATGTCCGAGTGGTAGGGGCCCTCCGCGCCGAAGAACGACCGGAGGCGGTCGGCGTCCCGCGCGACGAGTTCGGCGACGCGGTCCGAGGCGTCCGCGACGGCGTCCGCGTCCAGCCCGGCCTCCCGGAGGGCGCGCTGGACCCGAGGATCGAAGTGCATACCCCGCATTCGGGCGCCGCCGTTTCAATCCTGTCGGCCGCGTCGCCCCGCGCCCCCGGTTCCGATCCACCGCCGCCGCCGCGCGGTCCGGGCCGGCGCCGCCTTCGGCTCCCCGCGAGTCTTCCGCCGACACCGACGGTTAAGTCACCGCGGGGGTAATCCGCTCGCATGCCATCCGAGCAGGACCCGATCGCGTCCCGGGCCGACGACGACCGCGACCTCTACGACGTCGCGACGTGGGAGGAGCGGACCTCCCTCGACGGGCTGTCGGTCGCCCTGTACTGGCTGCTGACGCGGTCGGCGAAGGCGGGGGTCGTCTTCGTCGCCTTCGTCGGTCTGTTGGCGATCCTCGGCTCGTTCGGGCTGGGGCTCATCTTCGATCCGGCCATCGCCATCCTCCTCGGGCTCTCCGCCGTTCCCGCCCTCGGCCTGGCCGCGTACGTGTACCGGTCCGACGTGACGACCGCCGAGCCGCTGTCGCTGCTCGTCGCGACGTTCCTGCTCTCCATCCTCACCGCCACCTTCGCGGCGATACTGAACAGCGTGCTCCAGCCGTACTTCCGGCCGTTCGGCTTCCTCGGACTCGTCGTGTTCTTCTTCGTCGTCGTCGGCCCGATAGAGGAGACGGTCAAGCTGCTCGCGGTGCGGCTGTACGCGTACACCGACGACCGCTTCGACGCCGTCATCGACGGGGCCGTCTACGGCGCCCTCGCGGGCCTCGGCTTCGTCGTCATCGAGAACTTCGTCTACATCGCCCAGAACGTCGACATGGGGGAGCTGTCGGTGGGCATCGCGACGCTCGGCGCGGGCGACGGCATCGCCGCCCTCCGGGCGCTCGCGGGCCCGGGTCACGTCGTCTACTCGGCGTTCGCCGGCTACTACCTCGGGCTCGCGAAGTTCAACCCGGAGAACCGCGGCCCCATCATCGTCAAGGGGCTCGTCCTCGCGGCGGCGATCCACGCGCTGTACAACACGCTCGTCGGTCCGGTCACCGGCGTCGCCTCCGGCCTGCTCGGCCTCCCGCAGGTCGTCGCGCTGTTCGGCTTCGTCCTCGTGTTCCAGGGCACGTTCGGGTACGTCCTCCTCCGGAAGATCCGGCGGTACCGCGACGCGTACCTCGACACGCGCGACGCGGTGGGCGAGGACGTGGCGCCGGAGCTCGACGAGTTCGAGCAGTAGTCAGCGGACCGGGACCCCTCGCCGCCGTCAGGGCCGCGCCTCGACCCGCGAGCGGTCGCCGGTGCCGTCCGTCAGCGCGCTCGCGAGCGCTCCCTTCACCACGACGTCGTCGCCGAGGTCCGTGAGCCGCACCTCCGGGACGTTGATGAACACCATCTCCGGGAGCTTCTCGCGGATGGGGTCGAGGACGCGGTCGGGGTTGTTGAGCGCGACCGCGCCGCCGACGCTCACGACGAGCGGGGCGTACGCGTGGATGACGTTGGCGATCCCCATGGCGTTCCAGTGGGCGACCTGGTCGATCACGTGGTCGGCGAAGGTGTCCTCGCCCGCGGCCTCGAACACGTCGACCGCGGAGAAGTCGGGGTCCTCGATGGGGAGGCTCGTCTCGATCGGGTCTTCCTCGTGCAGCTCGCGGGCGTAGTTCGGGATGTTGTTCCCCGAGCAGTACCCCTCCCAGTGGCCGTCGAGCCCGCAGCCGCAGGTCATGAACCCGTGCGGGTCGACGGTCATGTGGCCGACCTCGCCGGCGTTGCCGTCCCATCCGGAGAGCACGTTGCCGTCGACGGCCACCCCGGCGCCGATCCCCGAGGAGATGGTGAGGTACACCATGTCGTCGGGGTTGCGCTCGGAGTGGAACCGCTCGCCGATGACGCCCGCGATGGTGTCGTTGTGGAGGTACACCTCGTCGGTGTCGAGCAGCCGCCCGACCGGGCCGACGAGCGGGATGCGCTCGACGGTGTCCGGGAGGTTCGCGGGGCCCTGGACGACCCCCTCCGCCAGGTCGAGCGGGCCGATCGATCCGATCCCGGCCGCGACCGCCTCGTTCGGCGCGATCCCCGCGTCGGTACAGGCTCCCCGGACCACCTCCAAGACGGCCTCGGTGACGGCGATGCCGTTCGGTCCTCGCGGGGTGCCTCGCGACGCGGCGCCGAGGACGGCCGCGGTCTCGTCGCCGACGACCGCTCGGACGTTCGTCGCCCCGAGATCGACGCCCACGTAGTACATCGGGTGTAAGCGCGACCCCGTCTCACTTAAGCGGGACGCTTCGGGCGGTCGAGCGGGGGTAAAGAAGCGCGGCGGCGCGAAACCGCGTTACGAGGCGGTCTCGCGGACGAACGTCACCGGACACGGCGCAGAGAGCATGACCTCCTGGGCCGCGCTGCCGAAGACGGCCTTCCCGGTCGGCGAGCGCTGCCGCCCGCCGACGACGACGCGGTCGGCCTCGACCCCCTCTGCGGTCTCGACGACCTCGGTCGCGAGGTCGCCGACCGCGCCGCGGATCGAGTGTCGCACGCCGGCCGCCGAGAGGAGGTTCGAGAGCTCTCGGGTGGTCCTGTGTCGCCCCGCGACCGCGTCGGGCGTCGCGTTCTCCGCGTCCGCGTCGAAGCCGAGCCGCGCGCGCGTCTCGTCGAACTCCTCCTCGTCGAACACGTGGGTCAACACGACCTCGGCGTCCGCCGGCCCCGCGAGCGCGATGAGCTCGTTCGCGAGCCGCTCGGTCCGTTTCTCGTCTGCGCTCCCGACCGCCAGCACGACCGTCTCGATGCTCATACAGGCCTTTCGTCCCCGACCGAGTTAAGATTGGTGGAGTTTTAACTCGAATCTGAATAAACATTCGCCCGATCGATCCTGACACTCCCGCCGGCGCGCGGCGTCGCGACTAACGGCCGATCGAACGCGAAGCTGACGGCTCCTGGAACGGGGCGTCGACGAGAAACGGCGGCGGGGTCCGGTCAGTAATCGGGGGCGTCGTCCTCGACTTCGCGCTTCAGCGAGTCGCGGCGGGACTTCGCGTCGCGGCCGGTCGCCTCCAGGAGGAACTCGTTTTTCGCGTCGACGGCGTCGGCGGCGGCGTCGGCGTTGCCCTCGGCGATGACGTCCTCGGCGGGCCGCTCCTCGAAGTGGACCGCCAGCTTGTCCTTCTTGCTCCCGTACTCGGCGGCGCCCGCGACGATCCGGTCGAACACCGGGTTGTCGGGGTCCGAGACGACGTACAGTTCGTGGCCCTCCCACTCCTCGGTGCCCGTGACCTCGCCGAAGTACTCCTCGATGGAGCCCTTCAGGTCCGGCATGCGGTCGTCCAGATGCTCGCCGCGTCGCATCTTGTACTCCTTCATGCCGCGACCGTTCGACAGGCCGGCGTAAACCAGTTTCGTCACGGCCGCTCGGCGGGTTCGGCCGGCAACGCGACGCCTTTTACCGCCCGACTACCGCGGCCGCTCGTCGACGTACCCGCGCTTGCACTCCGGGCAGATGTCGCCCGCGCGCATCGAGCTCCCGCCGGCGGCCCGGACCATCCCGCACTCGGGGCAGTAGTACTCCGTCGGCTCGTCGTCCCCCATCGTCTCCAGGTCGGGGCTCTCGCCGCGGGTGATGCCGGTCTCTCCCGGGTCGCCGGCGTCGAACGAGACCGCCTCGCCGTCGTCCGGCGCCTCGACGTACTCCGTCTGCTCCCCGTCTTCCGGCCGATCCGCGGCCTCCGGGGTGAGCCCGTCGCCGAACTCCACCTCGGCGTCGCCGCCCTCGCCGACCTCCGCGCTGAACCCCTCGTCCTCGCCGCCGTGGTCGGGCCAGGCGGTCGACCCGCCCGCCTCGGCGTCCGCCTCGTCGACGGACGGCCACGCGCCCCGCTCCCTGTCGTCGTCGGCGTCCGCCGTCCCCTCGTCGAGGATCACGCCGTCGTCGGTCTCGGCGTCCGCCTCGTCGGTCGGCCGGTCCTCCGGCTCGGCGTCGGCCGCGGGCGACGACGCGGCCGCCGACTCCCCGCCGGCGTCCAACAGCTCCGCGTCCTCGTCCGCCGGGTCCGACTCCGCCGCGGCGTCCGACGCACCCGCTGCGCTCGGGTCGGCCGGGCCGTCGTCGCCCCGCGGCGGCTCGGCCTCGTCGTCGCCCGCCGCGCCGTCGTCGAGGATCACGGCGTCGTCGCTCCCGGCGCCGGGCTCCTCGTCGAGCGTCAGTCCCTCGGCGCCGGCCGCGGCGCCGTCCCCGTCGACGGTCCCCGGCGCCGCCCCGTCGCCGACGTCCGGCGCGGGACCGCCCCCCGGCGTCGCGGTCGCGCCCGCGTCGCTCCCGGCGTCCGCGTCCGCGGCGGCCTCGTCCGCCAGTTGCTCCATCGTCGTCACCTCGGTGTTTTCGCTGACGATCTGCGTCTCGCCGCAGCGAGCGCAGGTCTTCACCTCCTTGACGGTCGTGACGACCTCGTCGCCCTCCTCCTCGCGCTCGCGCCGGAGTTCGGGTTCGCCGAAGTCGTGTCCGAGCAGACACCTGAGTCCCATTGTGCCACCCTGCGGTGCCGAGGGTAAAAAACGCCCCGTCGGCGTCCGACGCTCGGCACACGACCGGTATCGCCGCCCGACGCCGGCGTCCCGTCCGGGTCCGGCCTCGCGCCCCGCGGACACAGACTCTTTGTGGATCGCTCGCGTACCCTCGCTCGACATGCCTACTGTATCCTACAAGGGCGAGGAAATCGAGTGCGAGGAGGGCGCCAACCTACGCGACGTGCTCAAAGAGGCCGGTCTCTCCGTCTACAACGGCAAGATGGAACAGCTCAACTGCCGCGGCGCCGGGTCGTGCGGCTCCTGTGCGGTCCAGGTCGAGGGAGAGGTCAGCGAGCCGAGCAAGAAGGAGCGCGCCCGCCTCTGGCTCCCGCCGCACCACCCGAACCACGACGTCCGCCTCGCCTGTCAGACGAAAGTCGAGGGCGACGTGACCGTCACGAAGGGCCGCGGGCTCTTCGGACAGCACATCTGAGCGCGGACGCGCCGCTCTCGCGGACTCTCTTCGAGGCTCGACGGCGCGCGACGAGCGGCGCGCTGGTCGAGGCTGAAATACGGCCGCAGCGGACGTGAGCCCGCGACGCGGACGAAAACGTTTGGTACCGTGTGTCAGAGTCGCGTTCGGCGCCAGCCGGACCGACCCACCTTTCGGATCGGCTTACTGCCGAACGACGTTGGTCGCGCGGGGGCCCTTCTCGGAGGACTCGATGTCGAACTCGAGCTCCTGGCCCTCTTCGAGGTCCGGGCCGCCGACGTCTTCCATGTGGAAGAACACGTCGTCGTCCGCGTCGTCAGTCTCAATAAATCCGTAGCCGCCAGTGTCGTTGAAGAAATCAACCTTTCCGGTCGCCATTGCGACTGTAGAGAGGCCCCGACCCGGGATAAGAATTGCGAGTGTACAGTTACCACGACGCTCGCTGAACGTTCGTTCTCGAAAAACCCCGCTTTCCGGGGCGAATCTTGACCGAACGACGGATTCTCGCTCCGACGCCGGTCGATCCGTCGAGTTCTCCGACGGGCCCTCCGACGCGGACGTTTATGCGTCCGGCCGCGAAAACGGCGCGTGTGTCTCACGCGCACCGAGCGGACGGCCCCGGCCTGCTCCTCCGCGAGAACGGCCCCGCCCTGCTGGTCCCGGCGGCGTGGGGAGTCGCCGCGGGAGCGGTCGTCGGCCTCGTCTCCGCGCACGCGCTGTTCGTCGCGCACGTCGTCATGAGCGTCCTGCTCGTCGCCTTCGTCGCCGCCTCGTGGCGCGACATGGCGACGGGGGTCCTCCGCGCGTGGAAGCTGGTGATCCTCGCCGGCACGCCGGTCACGGTCGCCGGCGTCGCCGGGTTCCTCGCGCGCGACGGCGCCGCGCCGGTGCTCGCGGCCGCGGTGCCGGCCGACGCGCTCCTCGCCGTCGCCTTCTACGGCTGGATGCTGCTGCCGGCGCCCGCGTTCGGCTACACGGCCCTGCGCGACCCCGACGGCCGGCGGTCGGCGGTCCACGGCGTCGCCGCCGCCTGTTCGGTCGCGGGCGCCGCCGTCGCCGCGCTCGCGGGCTCCCAGACCGGCGTCGTCGCCGGAATCGCGCTCGTCGGCCTCGGCCAGACCGCGGGGATCCTCGCGGCGACGGCGCTGTACTGACT
>NZ_SGUA01000021.1:0-21849 GCF_005435135.1 Halorubrum sp. ASP1
GTGGGGGCCCGTTCGGCGCGGACGACCCCTTCGGCGGGAGTCGGGGAGGAGGCGGCGGACCGAGCGGCGCGGGCGGCGGCGGGACCGAGGGCGGTGGCGACCCCTTCGGCGGCTACCGCGGCGCCGCGACCGCCGGCGACGACGACTTCGGGTTCGGCGACCTCGGGGGCGACGCGGACGCCGGCGGCCCGCCCGACTTCGACGCCGACCCGGACGAGTTCGAGTCGGAGATCACGCGGACCGACATCGGGATCGAGGGGCTCGACGACATGATCCTCGGCGGGGTCCCCAAGCGGTCGCTGCTGTCTGTCATCGGCGGCGCCGGGACGGGGAAGACGACGTTCGCGCTCCAGTTCCTCAACCGCGCGCTCGAGTCCGGGAACAGAGGGATCTACATCACGCTGGAACAGACGCGCGAGTCGATCCTCGACACCGCGACCGAGAAGGGGTGGTCGTTCCGCGAACACGCCGACGAGGACCGCCTCGCGGTCGTCGCCATCGACCCGATCGAGATGGCCAACTCGCTGTCGTCGATCCGCAACGACCTCGTCCGGCTCATCTCCGAGTTCGGCGCCGACCGGCTGGTGCTCGACTCCGTCTCCCTCCTGGAGATGATGTACGACCACCCGGCGAAGCGCCGGTCGGAGGTGTTCGGGTTCACGCGCTCGCTGAAGGAATCGGGCGTCACCACGCTGCTCACCTCCGAGGCGAGCGAGGACACGCCGTACGCCTCGCGGCACGGGATCGTGGAGTACCTCACGGACGCCGTCTTCGTCCTCCAGTACGTCCGCGGCTCCGACTTCCGCGAGACCCGGCTGGCCGTCGAGATCCAGAAGATCCGCGACGCGAACCACTCCCGCGAGACGAAGCCGTACGACATCACGGACACCGGAATCTCCGTGTACGATCAGGCGAACATCTTCTGACCGCGAGCGGCCGTGTCGGCACCGAGTTTCCGGAGCGGATTCGGCTACGGTTCCTGCGGCTCACGGATTGTTCGCCGCAGGAATGCACCGTCCGGGAGTCCCGTGAGCGGAGTGAACGGGACAACGGACGGAGCACGACCGAAGAGTGTTTACCGAGCGAAGCGAGGCAAACGCTGACTGACAAAGTCCGTCAGAAGTGCACCGTCCGGGAATTGAACCGGAATCAGACGTGCTCGCTCGTTTCACTCGCTGCGCGCGTCCGATAGGGTTCAATTCCCCTGCTGATTCCTGCGGCTCACGGATTGTTCGCCGCAGGAATGCACCGTCCGGGAATTGAACCCGGGCTATTAGCTTGGGAAGCTAATGTCCTACCACTGGACCAACGGTGCTCAAGTCGAGATACCTGACCGTCCCACTTGAACGTAGCGTTTCGGCGGACGCCGGCCGGCTCCGAGCCGCGGTGCCGCGAGCCACACGCTTAAGCCCTCACCGACGGACGCACGCCCATGACCGACGACGCAGCAGACGCGGCGCGACCCGAGGCGGCCGCGGCGGTCGACCGCGTCCGCGAGCGCGCGGACGAACTCGCCCCCGCCCTCGGCGCGACCTGGACCGACGACGATCCGTGGCGCTTCCTCACCGACCTCACCGCGATCGGGAGCCGGATGGCCGGGAGCGAGGGCGAGCGCCGGGCGGCGGGCCTCGTCGCCGATGTATTCGAGCGCGTCGGGCTCGCGGACGTGCGCACGGAGCCGTTCGACCTCCCGGTCTGGGAGCGCGGGTCGGCGTCGCTCGACGCGACCGTCTCGGGCCGTGACGGCCAGCCGTCGACGCGCTCGTTCGGGGCCCTGGCGCTGCCGTACTCGCCGTCGGGGAGCGTCTCGGGCGAACTCGTCGACGTGGGCTACGGCACCCCCGCGGAGATCGATGAGCGCGACGTCGAGGGCCGGATCGCGGTCGCGTCGACGACCACGCCCTCCGGCGGCCGGTTCGTCCACCGCATGGAGAAGTTCGGCTACGCGATCGACGCGGGCGCCGTCGGGTTCGTGTTCGTCAACCACCTCGACGGCCAGCTGCCCCCCACCGGGTCGCTCACGTTCGGCGAGGAGGCCGAGGCCGTGGCGGTCGGCGTCTCGAAGGAGACCGGCGCGTGGCTGCGCGAGTACGCTGTGGGCGTCGAGGCCGGCGCCGTCGGGGCCGCGAAAGACGACGTCGCACGGGCGGAGCTGTCGGTCGAGGCGTCGACGACGCCCGGCGAGAGCCGCAACGTCCTCGGGAGCACCGGGCCGGGCACCGACGAGCGGGTCCTGCTGCTCGCACACTACGACGCCCACGACATCGCGGAGGGCGCGCTCGACAACGGCTGCGGGATCGCGACGGTCGCGACCGCGGCCGACATCCTGGCGGACGCCGACCTCCCGATCGGCGTCGACGTCGTCGCGGTGGGCGCCGAGGAGGTGGGGCTGCTCGGGGCGGAGCACCTCGCCGACCGGCTGGACCTCGACCGGGTGAAGGGCGTGGTCAACGTCGACGGAGCCGGGCGGTTCCGGGACCTCGTCGCGCTCGCGCACGCCTCCACGGCGGCCGCGTCGGTCGCGGAGGCGGTGTCGACCGCGACCCGGCAGCCGATCGAGGTCGACGCGCAGCCGCACCCGTTCTCCGACCAGTGGCCGTTCGTGCGCCGCGGCGTGCCGGCGCTCCAGCTCCACAGCGACTCGGGCGACCGCGGGCGCGGCTGGGGGCACACGCACGCGGACACGCGGGACAAGGTGGACGACAGGAACGTCCGCGAACACGCGATGCTGGTCGCGCTGCTCGTCGCCGAGTTCGCGGCGCCCGAACGCGACCTCCCGCGGCTCGACCGCGACGAGCTCGCGGCCGCGTTCCGCGAGGCCGACTTCGAGACCGGGATGCGCGCCGCCGATCTCTGGCCGGCCGACTGGGACTGATCGAGCGGGGGGACGGGCCCGCCGGTCGTTCACTCCAGGTCAGCGTCCGGCGTCGGCGCGGGAAGCCGCTTATGCGCCGACGCGCGGTGACGCCCGAGCAGGTCCGCGACGAGCTCGCGGTCGACCGCGCCGAGGTCGGTGCCGGCCCCGGCGTCGGCCGCGGGGGATTTGCCCTCCGTGAGCGCCGCCGCGATCCGCTCGACGACGGACTCGGGATTGAGCCCGCGGTCGACGCCGAGGTGGAGGACCGGGTCGATGACCTCGTACGGCGCGCCCAGGTCCTCCGCGTCGCGCTGTCCCGGGAGGAAGCCCGCCGTCGGCGCCTTCTCGACGACGAACTCCGGCACGTCGAGCTCGCTCGCGAGCGCCCGCACGTCGGACTTGTAGAGGTGGCCCAGCGGGAACAGGTCGGCCGCGCCGTCGCCGTGTTTCGTCAGGTAGCCGAGCAGGAGCTCGCTCCGGTTCGCGGTGCCGCAGACGAGGCGGTCCGTCGCGCTCGCGGCGAGGTAGGCGACCGCCATCCGGAGCCGCGCGACGGCGTTGCCGGACCGCACCGGCTCGTCGTGGAGGTCGAAGCGGTCCGGGACCGCGGCGCCGAACTGCGCGAACAGCGGCTGGAGGTGGACCGTGTCGTGGTCGATACCCAGCGCTTCCGCGAGCGCCTCGGCGTCGCGGGCGTGCGGCGCGCCGATCTTGTTACACGGCAGGATCAGCCCGTACACGCGGTCTGTCCCGAGCGCCTCGACCGCGAGCGCGGCCGTCGCCGTCGAGTCGAGCCCGCCGCTCATGTTCACGACCACGCCGTCGGCGCCCGCGGCGTCGACCCGGTCGGCCACGAACGACCTGATTCGATCGCGTTCGAGCGCGGGGTCCCGGTCCGGGAGCAGCGAGGCGGGGAGGACCCGGCCGGCGGCCGCTCCGCCGTCGCCTGAGCCCGTCGCTCTCCCCGAGCGCTCGGTGGCCGCATCGTCCGGGTCGAACGCCGACTCGCGGTCAGCCATCCTCGCCTCCGCGGGCCGTCCGCCCCGTCCGCTTCGTGCGCCCGCGGGAGCGTCCGACGGTTCGGCGCGGAGCGCGGGCGCGTCTCTGCGAGCGATCGCGGGCGTCGCGTTGGATCGTCATTCGTCGTCCGCCGCTTCCGGTCGCGGTGATAAATACTTGCGGTGTAGATAATATAAGGATGTAGTATATTTACTAGTGTCTCGTGGGGATAGAGAAGAAAACCACATACACATGCAATTATAGACAAATATTTTCAAATAATTGTATATGGGGAATCTCGATCGGTGCCGTGACTTGTATATGAAGTCTTGTATCCAAAATCATTGCTTGTTTTTGTAGGAACAGCGCAGATAACCACAGATCTAATCATATAATGTCGTTATACGCAAACATTTATTATCCGCATCTAGTTCTATCTTACCATGTCGAAGATCCAGTTAAGTTCGAGTCAGGAACGCGTGCTCACAGCGCTCGTGAACCTCTCGGAGGGTCGAGAGGCGCCGGTACAGGGCCGCGAGATCGCGGACGCAATCGACCGCAACGCGGGGACGGTGCGGAACCGGATGGGGAGCCTCAGCACCCTCGGCCTCGTCGAGGGCGTCGCCGGGCCGGACGGCGGCTACATCCCGACCGACGGGGCCTACGACGCGCTCGGCATCGAGCGCTTGGAGGACGCCGCGACGACGCCGGTCGAGCGCGAGGGCACCTTGGTCGAGGACGTCACCGTCGCGGAGATAGACCTGTCGAGCGTCGCGAACCCGGAACTGTGCCGCGCGGAGCTCGTGATCCGCGGTCCGGTCGGCCCCTTCGACGCGGGCGACCACGTGACGGTCGGGCCGACGCCGGCCACCGGGCTGCGGCTCTCCGGCGTCGTCGACGCGACGAACGTCGACGGCAACAGCCTCTTGGTCCGCGTCGACGGCATGGAGACCCCGACGGGCGGCTCGGCCGCCTGAGCGGCTCGGTCGGCGCCCGCGGTCAGTCTCCCTCGACCGCCGAGAACAGCCTGTCGCGGACCGCGCCGGTGGCGGACGCGGCGTGTCGCGCGTCCCTGTGTCGCTCGCCGAAGGCGACGCGCGCGCTCTCCGCGGCCTCGCGGTCGACGGCGAACGAGGCGTCGGGGTAGGTCACGTCCCACAGCACGAGCGGCTCCGGCGGCGCGGGACCGATCCCGCGGTCGCCCGGTATCGGCTCGGCGGCGAGCAGTCGGTCGATCCACGCGAGGTCGGCGGTCCCGCGGCCGACCGCGCGGGCCGCGGCGACGACCCGCCGCACGAGCGCCCGCGGAAAGCCGTCCGCCGAGAGTTCGACGACGAGCGTGTCGCCCCCGCGGGTCGCGCCCGCGTCGAGGTCGCGGACCGTCCCCGTCTCGTCGGTCGTCAGGTTGTGGAAGTCGCGTTCGCCGTCGAACCGCGCGAGCGCCTCCCGGAATCGGTCGTCGTCGACCGCGTGCTCGGGGTCCTGCCGCGCGCGGTCCGAGGCGGATTCGGCCCCGGACTCGGGGGCGTAGAGGTGGTACCGGTACGTCCGCCGGGCCGCGTCGTGGGTCGCGTGAAAGCCGTCGCCGACGTCGGCAGCCGCCCACGTGCGGACCGACCCCGGCAAGTGGCCGTTGAACGCGCGGGGCGTGAGCCAGGTCGGCGCCTCGAAGGCGACGGTCTGGGCCACAGCCGAGACGCCGGCGTCGGTCCGCCCGGCCGCGGCGTAGCCCGTGGGCGTGGCGTGCGTCGACCCGTCGCCGCGCTCGACGAGGCCGTGGTCCGCGAGCGCTTCGAGGAGCGCGTCCGCGACGGTGCGGGCGTGGGGCTGGCGCTGGAAGCCGGCGTACGCCCGCCCGTCGTACGCGACGCGGAAGGCGCGCGTGACCGTGTCGCGTCCGTTCGACGCGCCCGTCACTGGGCGCCGGACGGCTCGGGGTCGCCCGCCTCGCCGGTGTCCGGCGGGTCCGCCTCGGCCTCGTCGGGGTCGGCCATCGGGACGGTCACCACCGGCACCGACGCGACGCGGACGACCTTCTCAGTGACGCTGCCGAGGAGGAACCGGCGGATCCCCCGACGGGTGTGGCTCGGCATGACGACGATGTCGGCGCCGTCGTCGATGGCGTTCTCGATGACTTCCAAGGGGTCGCCGCGGACGACGCTGCCGACCGTCTCGACGCCCCTCGCCTCCAACTCGGCGGTCACCGCCTCGACCCGTTCCTCGGCCGCGTCCGCCAGTCGGTCGGAGAACACGCCCGCCCGAGGGCCGGCGAGCGTGTCGGCGGCGGTATCGGCGGCCGAGAGGACGTGGACCGTCGCGTCGTACCGCTCGGCGAGGCTGGCCGCGTGCGGGATGGCGTCGTTCGCCTCGCCGCCGGGGGCGACGGGCAGGAGGATGTCGTCGTACATGCGTGGGTACGGAACGCCCACCCGCAAAGTCCTGTCGGCCGGGGAACCGGTCGGCGGACCTGTCGGCTGACCGGTCGGGAAGGCGGTCAGCGACGGTCGATCGAGGGTGTCGCCGGGCGGCAGTCGGGCGCCGGATGGGTAGGGTTTTCCGGCGGGCGGCCCTCCCCGTGGGTATGGGACGCGACGTGTCCGACCCCGACAACCCGCAGGTAACGCTTCAGACCAACCACGGCGACATCGTCGTCGAGCTGTTCGCTGACCGCGCGCCCCGGACGGTCGAGAACTTCCTCGGCCTGGCGCGACACGACCCCGCCGCGGACGCCGAGCCCGCGCCGGAGACGAACACGTGGGAAGACCCCAAGACCGGCGAGGTCCGCGGCGACTCGCTGTACGAGGGCAACGTCTTCCACCGCGTCATCGACGACTTCATGATCCAGGGCGGCGACCCGATGGAGAACGGTCGCGGCGGCCCCGGCTACCAGTTCGACGACGAGTTCCACGACGAACTCACCCACGACGGGCCCGGGGTCCTCTCGATGGCGAACTCCGGTCCGAACACGAACGGCTCGCAGTTCTTCATCACGCTGGACGCGACCCCGCACCTCGACGGCAAGCACGCCGTCTTCGGGCAGGTCGTCGACGGGATGGACGTCGTCGAAGAGATCGGCGCGGTGCCGACCGGCCGCAACGACGACCCCCGCGAGGCCGTCGAGATCGAGCGCGTCGACGTCGACGAGTAGCCCTCGCGGTCGGGCGTCGGACCCCTCCCCGGCGCGTGGAGTTGAGAAGAGTTAAATTGCCCCCGGCGTAATCACCGGTTGCGCTCGGTTGGTGTAGTCCGGCCAATCATGTTGGCCTTTCGGCGGACGCGGCGCCTCGGCGCCGGTTCGGAAGTCAGCCGACGACCAGGGTTCAAATCCCTGACCGAGCATCCATTCTCACCTCGCGAGCGGCGCGTCCGGATCCGCCCGCACTCCGAAGGGGAAGAATCACCACCGTCGGTGACGGAGAGGCGGATATGATCGACCGATCCGACGACGCCGAGGGCGACGACAGGCGGTTCGAGACCCGCGCGATCCACGCCGGCCAGGAGCCGGACCCGGAGACCGGCGCGCTGATGACGCCGATCCACGCGAACTCCACCTACGAGCAGGACGCGCCCGGCGACCACCGCGGCTACGAGTACAGCCGGACCGGGAACCCCACCCGGACCGACCTCGAAGCGAACCTCGCCTCGCTCGAGTCGGGCAGCCACGCCCGCTGTTTCTCCTCGGGGATGGGCGCGATCAACACCGTGCTCAACCTGCTCTCGGCGGGCGACCACGTCGTCGCGGGCGACGACGTGTACGGCGGAACCCACCGAATCTTGACGCAGGTGTACGACGAGTACGATCTCGACACGACGTTCGTCGACACCACCGACCACGACGCGGTCCGGGACGCGATGCGTGACGAGACCGAGCTGGTGTGGGTCGAGACGCCGACGAACCCCCTGATGAACGTCAACGACATCGGCGCGCTCGCCGACATCGCCCACGAGGGCGACGCGCTCTGCGCGGTCGACAACACGTTCGCGACCCCGTACCTCCAGCGGCCGCTCGAACACGGCGCCGACATCGTCTCGCAGTCGCTGACCAAGTACCTCGGCGGCCACTCGGACACGATCGGCGGCGCCCTGATCGTCGACGACGAGGAGCTTGACGAACGGCTCGGCTTCTACCAGAACTCCGTCGGCGCGACGCCCGGCCCCTTCGACGCCTTCCTCGTGCTCCGCGGGACGAAGACGCTCCCGGTGCGGATGGACCGCCACTGCGAGAACGCGATGGCGCTCGCGGAGTGGCTGGAGGGTCACGACGCGGTCGACCGCGTCTACTACCCTGGGCTGGAGTCGCACCCTGACCACGAGCTGGCGGCCGAACAGATGGACGACTTCGGCGGCATGCTCTCGTTCGAGCTCGACGGCACCCTCGAAGAGGCGTCGACGGTCGTGAGCGAGACCGAGGTGTTCACGCTGGCGGAGTCGCTGGGCGGCGTCGAGAGCCTGATCGAGCAGCCGGCGGCGATGACCCACGCGGCCATCCCGCGCGAGGAGCGGCTCGCCGCCGGGCTGACCGACGGCCTCGTCCGCGTGTCCGTGGGGATCGAGCACGTCGACGACATGAAGGCGGACCTCCAGGCGGCGTTCGACGCGGCGCTGTCGTAGCCCGCCCGCCCGGGCTCCGGGCCGCTCCGTCAGCACGCCAGGTTCGCGGCCGGACGACTGGTACCATTTTTGTCGCCGCCGCCGAGACTGCCTCCATGAGCGATCCAGACGTCTTGGTGCTTCGACAGACGATCCACGGGCTCGGCCCCGACGAACTGGCGGTGGCGATCCGCGAGCGGCTCCCCGACGCCGAGGTGGCGCGGGCGCGGACGCCGGCGGAGGAGCGGGAGCTGATCCGGACCGCCAGGGTCGCCGTCGGACTCAGCATCGACGAACACCTGCTCTCGGTCGCCGACGACTTGGAGCTGTTCGCCTGCGTGTTCGCGGGGACGGGCCACCTGCCGCGGGACCTGCTCGCGGACCACGGCGTCGCCGTGACGAACGCCTCGGGCGTCCACGGACCGAACATCGCCGAACACGTCGTGGGGTCGATCATCGCGCACGCGCGACAGTTCCACCGCGCGTACCGCCAGCAGTCCCGCCGCGAGTGGCGCACCTACGAGACGACGGAGGTGTACGGCTCGACGGTCGCCGTCGTCGGACTCGGCGCCATCGGCCGGTCCGTCGTCGACCGCCTGGAGTCGTTCGACGTCGACACGGTCGGGGTGCGCTACACCCCGGAGAAGGGGGGCCCGACCGACGAGGTGTACGGCTTCGACGAGTTCCACGACGCCGTCACCGACGCCGAGTACGTCGTGTTGGCGTGTCCGCTCACGGAGACGACGCGGGGGCTGGTCGACGCGGACGCGCTCCGGACGATGCGGTCCGACGCCGTCCTCGTCAACATCGCGCGGGGGCCGATCGTCGACACCGACGCGCTGGTGACGGAGCTTCGGAACAACCGGATCCGCGGCGCGGCGCTGGACGTCACGGACCCGGAACCGCTCCCGGAGGACCACCCGCTGTGGGGGCTGTCGAACGCGACGATCACGCCGCACAACGCCGGCCACACGCCCGAGTACTACGAGCGCGTCGCCGACATCCTCGCGGACAACGTCGCGCGGCTGGACGCCGGCGACGACCCGCGCAACCGCGTGGTTTGAAGCGGCACCGAGGATGGACTGTCTGAAAATATACAATACTATATATTCCTAATTGTTTCTTAATACCGATTTAGAAAACGCTGAACGGGACAGAGCGAGCTGAGTCGGCGGGGTTGTCCCGTACTCTCTGACGGAGGTATATATTTTGATCAAAATTAAGGCGGTCCGCTCCCGAGGGCCTGATATGGAAACGCGGAAGGTCCAGGTCACCGGCGGCTCGACGTACACCGTTTCGATTCCGAAGACGTGGGCGACCGACAACGACGTCGAGGCCGGGACGGAGATCGAGTTCCACCCCGACGGCGACTCGCTGTTCCTCACCCCGCGGTCCGAGTCCGAACGGACGCGGGGGTCGCTGGACATATCCGGTCTGAGCGGTCAGGCGCTCCGCCGAGCGGTCACGACGATGTACGTCAGCGGATTCGACGTCATCGAACTGGAGGCCGCGGAGATCACCACCGAGCAGCGCTCGACGATCCGCGACGGAGTCCAGAGCCTCGTCGGGCTGGAGGTGTTAGAGGAGACGCGCGACCGCGTCGTCGTCCATGACCTGCTCGACTCCTCGGAGCTTTCGATCCACAACGCGGTCACGCGGATGCGACTGATCTCGCTGTCGATGCTCGAAGACGCGATCACCGCGCTCTCGGAGCGCGACCACGACCTCGCGCGCGACGTGATCGGCCGCGACGACGACCTCGACCGCCTGTGGCTCGTCGTCTCGCGGATCTTCCGCGCCACCCTGCGGACGCCGAAGGCCGCCGAGGAGCTGGGCCTCCCCCGCGAGGAGTGTTTCGATTATCACTCCAGCGCCCGGCAGCTGGAGCGGATCGGCGACCACGCGACGAAGATCGCGCACCTCACGCTGAACATCGACGAGGCCCTCCCCGCGGACGTGGTCGAGGCGGTGAGCGACCTCCACGGCGACGCCGTCGACGTGATCGACGCGGCGATGGACGCGCTGTTCGACGACGACACCGAGGCCGCGACCCGCCGGGCCAACGAGGCGCGGACCGGCGTTCGAGCCATCGACGAGCGCGTGCGCTCCATCGACGAACTGCTCCGCGACCTCGACCCGACGCGGGCCCAGCTGCTCGGGCTCGTCGTCGACTCCGTGCTTCGGTCCGCCGACTACGGCGGGAACATCGCCGAGACCGCGCTCCAGAAGGCGGCGCCGACGCCGTGAGGAATTCCCTCGACTCGATCGCGCGCCGACTGCCCACGCGCCGGACGCTCGCGCTCGCCGCGGGCGCGGTAGTCCTCCTTTCTGCCATCGTCGTCGCCGCCGGTGCCGCGTACTTCGCCGCCGGACTCGGGCCGAACGCCGACGCGGTCGCGGCCGCCGAGGCCGACCCGGACGTCGCCGTCGATCGGACGCCGGTCGGGACCGCGGTCCGCGACGGGCCGGTGACCGCGTCGACCGTCGGGTTCGTCTACTACCCCGCCGGGCGAGTGTCACACGAGAGCTACGTTCCCACCGCCGCCGAGATCGTTGCCGCTTCCGACCGCGCGGCGCTCGTCGTCGTGGTGGACGCTCCGCTCAACCTTGCCGTTCTCGCGCCGGACCGCGCCGACCGCGTCCGGGAACGCTACCCCGATGTGGACGCGTGGGCGGTCGGCGGCCACTCGCTCGGCGGCGCTATGGCCTGCCGACACGCCGCCGGTAATGCCGGGGCGTACGACGCGCTCGTCCTCCACGCCGCGTACTGCGACCGGGACCTCTCACAGAGCGGCCTCGACGCGCTCGTGGTCCTCGGCGGCGCCGACGGAGTGATCGACGCCGAGCGCGAGCGCGCCTCTCGGGAGAACCTCCCGGCGGACGCTCGGGTCGTCGAACTCGACGGCGTCAACCACGCCGGCTTCGGAGCTTACGGCCCGCAGCCCGGCGACGGTCCCGCATCGCTGTCGCCGGCGGCCAGCCGGCGAGCGGTCGGGAACGTGACGGGAACGTGGCTCTCCGAACGGGGAGCGGTGACCCGTGAGCGCCGGTCGCGATCGGTTTCGCACCGTGGCTCCGCGGGCGTCCTTACCGCCGCTCCCGTCGCCGGGTGAACGGGTTTTTTCAGCGCGCTCCCCCGAGGTGTTCCCATGCCAGAGATCGAACTCGGCGTGCCGAAGGGCGTCGTCGAGTCGCTTCCGGAGGACGAGGGGACCGCCGAACGCGACATGCGACGCGCCATCGCGGGGATCCAGTCGCGGCTGAACGAGGCGCTCGACGAGGCGGACCCGGACGAGGCGGCCGAGGTCGTCGCCGACGCGGTCGAGCGCATGGAGTCGCAGGCGAGCACGTACCACGAGTTCGTCCCCGAACTCCGCGCGTGGGGGCAGTCGCCGATATACGCCATCGCGTGGCGGAACCTCTACCTCGAACTGATCGGCCAGCTGTACGACCACGAGTGGCTCGCCGACGACCTTGACCGCGAGCGGAACTTCCGGCTGGTCGAAGACGGGATCCGGCTGTCGGACCTGTAGCGGGTGCGACCTCGCGCGGGCCGCGAACTGTGGGCCACGGATCGCTGTCGTCGCCGCGCGTCCGCCGTCGGTTCGGTTCCGCGGCCGACCGCTTTTAAGCCGCCGCGACACGACGTACGGGTATGGAATTGGAACTGCGGTTCTTCGCGACGTTTCGCGAGGCCGCCGGCGGGAAGACGGTGAACGCCGAGTTCGCCGACGGCTCCTCCGTCGGCGACGTGTTGCGCGAACTGGAGGCCGAGTACGAGGGGATGGAGGGCCGGCTGATCGTCGACGGCGACCTCGCTCCCCAGATCAACGTCCTGAAGAACGGCCGCGAGGTGCTCCACCTCGACGGGCTCGACACGCCGATGGCGGACGGCGACCGGCTCTCCGTCTTCCCGCCGGTCGCGGGGGGCGCATGACCGACGACGCGTCGGCGGCGACCGAGGGGGGCGTCGACGACGAGGCGGCGGGGGCCGACCTCCCGCCCGCCGAGGAGGGGTGGGAGCGAAAGACGGTGGCGTACCGCGGTATCTCTCGACGGCTCGCGGCTCACTACCTCCGCAACCTCGGCGGGGAGCTAGTGGGGACGGACGACCCCGCGGCCGCGACCCGGGTGGACGGCGACGGCTGGCGAGTGACCCTCAGCGCCGAGACGGTGACCGCCGCGGCCGCCATCAAGCTCACCGAGGTGACCGCCGAGTTCGCGGGCGACCCCGAGGTCCTCGCCGAGCTCCTGCCGAGGTACCGGCAGAAGGCGATGCGCGCCGGCGGGTGATGTCCGACGACGCCGACGGCGGGGAATCGGGGGGGCGGGACGGCGCCGAGGAGGACCCGGGTCCGTACCCGATCGAGGGGACCGCGCTGGTGAAGACGGCGGCGCTCGCGAGCGTGCCGGCCGCCCGCGTCCCGGCGCTGCTCACGCGCGTCCAGGCCGATTTGGGGACAAGGATCGACGAGTACCGCCGGCGCTACGAGCGGGTCGCGACCGAGCCGGACCGCGAGACGTTCCTCGTCGAACCGGACCACTGGGAGGCGGTGGCCGACCGCGTCGGGCTCTCCGAGCGCGAGCGCGACGCGGTCGTGCGAGCCCACGAGGCAGCGGTCGAGCGGATCGGGTCCGGGAGCGGTCGCCGGGAAGAGTTCGACACCGCGCTTGAGATCCGGTCGGGCGTCGTCATCGGCGTCGAGGTAGAAAGTGAAGAAACCGACGACGCAGCGGCGAGAACGAACGGCGGCGAGTCGGGGTCGGACGGCGGCGAGTCGAGGTCGGACGGCGGCGAGTCGAGGTCGGACCGAGACTGACCCGGGCGCTGCCGTCACCGACGCCTTTTCGAAGGCCAGCGCAGACGTTCTGGCATGCGACTCGCTCGACTGCTCACGCCGGACGGCCCCGTGGCCGGCCGCTACGACGACGGCGCGGTCGTCGCGGACGACGGCCGCTACGAGGTCGGCCGCGACGGTCGGTTGCTCCCGCCCTGTGACCCCAGTGCGCTGTACTGCGTCGGCCGGAACTACGCCGAAACGCTCGACCAGATGGACTACGAGCGGCCTGCCGAGCCGGACTTCTTCGTCAAACCGCCGGCCAGCCTGCTGGCGCACGGCGAGCCGGTCCGGTACCCGGAGTGGACCGACGAGCTGACTTACGCCGGCGAACTGGTCGCGGTGATCGACGAGCGGTGCCGCGACCTCGCGCCCGATGAGGTGCCGGACGTCGTGCGCGGCTACACGGTCATGAACGACGTCGACGCGCTCGACCAGCAGGGGCGGACCGCCCGCAAGGCGTTCGACGGCTCCGCGCCGCTGGGGCCGTGGATCGAGACCGACGTCGACCCGACGGCCCTCGATATCGAGACGACCGTGGGCGGCGAGACGCGCCAGGACGCCAACACGGAGCTGATGCTGTTCGGTCCCCGCGAGATCGTCTCGTACCTCTCGAAGCGATTCACCTTCGAGCCCGGCGACTGTATCGCGTTCGGCAGCCCCGCGAACCCCGGCCTCGTCGAGCCGGGCGAGCGCGTCGAGATCACGTACGAAGGGGTCGGGACGCTCTCGAACGCGGTGGTCGCGCCCGGCGAAGACTGACGCGCCGCGTGCGGCGGGCGGCGGGCGAGCGGCGGGCGGCGGGCGAGCGGCGGGCGGCTCAGCGATCTGTCGGGTCGACGCCGTCGACGCTCGCGTCGTCGATCAGGTCGGTTGCGGTCCGCAGGCTTCCCTCGTCGCCGGTTCGGACGTAGGCCCCGAGCGCGGCGGCGGCGTCGACGAGGGCGTCCGCGGTCGCGGGCGACACGTCACCGCCGAGGGCGTCGACACGCGTGACGCGGTCGCGGAGGCGCTCGAAGGCGTCGCGGGCGGGGGCGATCCTGTCTTCTGGGTCGGGGCCGTCGACGGTGACAGTCGGCGCGTCGTCAGCGTCGGTCCCGTCGTCGCCGTTCGTTTCGGCCCGGTTCCCCCCAGCGCCTGATTCGAGTTCGTCGAGGAAGTCGAGCACGTCGCTCCGGTAAGCCTCGACGGCGCGCACGGCGGCCATTCCCCGCGCCTCCCGGAGCGCTGTCGGGACCTCCTCGGCCGCGGGTCGGGCGCCGTCGTCCGCGCCGGCGAGCAGCGCGAGGAGGTACTCGCCGTCGGCGTCGGTCGGGTCGCGCAGCCGCTCGTAGCAGTCGACGGCCTCAAGCAGCTCGCGGGCAGCGAGGTACGTCCCGTCGAGCGGGGCGAGCTTCCCCCCGTCGATGAACCCGCGCTTCCGGCAGTACTCCCGGAGGTCGGACTGGAGCTCGTCGACGCCGGATCGGGGGAGGGTCTCCTGTGCCTCTCCGAACCGCTCGCGGTGAGGGGCGAGGTCGAGCGAAACGGGGGCGTCCGTGTGGGCCGTGCGGTCGTCGACGCCGACGCTGCGCAGGTCCCCGCAGCTCGGACACGCGACGGAGCCCGTGTCGTAGTACGACCACCGCGCGCCGCAGGACTGGCACTCGCGTTCGCCGCGGACCTTCATGGCGACCGGTTCGTCGCGTCCGCCCTAAACGGCTGCGGGTCGCCTGGTGGCCCGTGACACGGTGCCCGGGGTCAGCCGCTCTCCCCCTGAACCGTCCGGGACCAGTGGCCAGCCTATTTCACGCCCTCGGGCGAACGGTCAGTATGAGCCGGCACGCCGTTGAGGCCGTCGACCGCGCCGTCCGGGTCACGCGCCGGTTCCTCTTTCCCTTCGAAGCGGTTCGGTGGACGAAGCTCGGGTTCCTGGCGCTCGTGATGGTGAGCGGCGGCGCCGGGGCGTCGGGCGCGACGACGTCGTCTCTCGGCGGTCCCGCCGGCGGCGGTGCCGGCGATTGGAGCGACGCCGGGGTCACAGAGCCCGTGTCGGTGCCCGCGGGCGTCGAACGCGCCGCGAACGCGGGGGTCGAGCGTCTCGCCGGGTTCGACACCGCGCTACTGGCCGGGCTCGACGCCGCGCTGCTGACCGGACTCGCTCTCGGGGTCCTCCTCGCGGGGATGGCTCTGTTCGCGTGTTCGATCGCGTTTCGGCTCGTCTTCTACGAGGCGCTCTCGACGACGGAGGTCGCGCTCTGGCGGCCGTTCCGCGACCGCTTCCGACAGGCGCTCGGTCTCCTCGGCGTCGCGGTGCTGAGTGCTGTCGCCGTCGGGCTTCCCGCGGTCGCGGTCGCGATTGCGATCGATCCCGACCTGTTGCGGTTCCTCGGCGTTTCGGCTGGGGGATTAGCTGCGCGGTCGTCGGTGATCGGTCCGGCGTTCGGCGTGCTGGCCGTGATCGGGGCCACGGTCGCGGTCGTCGGGACCGTCGTCTCCAGGATCACGTTCGAGTTCGTCGCTCCGGCGATGGTCGCCAGAGACGTTGGCGTGATCGACGGGTGGCGAGCGGTCTGGGCGTCGTTCCGCGGGTCGTGGGCCGACGTCGTCTTCTACTTTGCGGTTCACCTCGTCCTCGCGGCCGGCGTCGGGATCGTTCAGGCCGTCGCCGCCGCGTTCGTCGCCGGCGTCGTCGGGGTTTCGGCGCTCGTCGCGCTCCTCCTCGCGGCGGTGGCGCTCGGCGGCGTCGGGGCGTTGATCGGGACGACCGCTGGGGCGATCGCCCTCGCGGCGGTGCTCGTCTGCGCGGTCGTCGCCGTCGTGGTCCTGACGCTCCCGGCCACGCTGGTCGTGCGGACGTACCTGACCGCGTTCGAAGTCTCGACGCTGGCCGGCATCGATCCGACCCTCGCGCCGCTGGCGCCGACGCTCGCCGCGAGCGACGACCGGGAACCGACCGGCGAGTGAGTCGGCGGCGGTCGATAGCGATCGCGTGTCGTTGGCGGGCTCGGTCGTGATGATCGCGGTGGCCGAGGTTCTCGGCACCGCGTACGAGTCGCCGAGTGATCGTCGAACGTCGAATTGCGTACTCGACACCATCGGATAGCTTTTTACTCCGTTCACGAATGGAGAGAGACATGGGACTAGACGACGACGCGCGGGAGTACCACCGACAGGAGCCGCCCGGGAAGATCGAGATAGAGACGACGAAGCCCACGAACACGCAGCGGGACCTCTCGCTGGCGTACTCGCCGGGAGTCGCGGCGCCGTGTCGCGACATCGCGGCCGACCCCGAGTCCGTCTTCGAGTACACGGCGAAGGGGAACCTCGTCGCCGTCGTCTCGAACGGCTCGGCCGTCCTCGGGCTCGGCGACATCGGCGCCGCCGCCTCCAAGCCCGTCATGGAGGGGAAGGGAGTGCTGTTCAAGCGGTTCGCCGACATCGACGTGTTCGACATCGAGCTCGACATCGACGCCGTCGACCCGTTCTGCGAGGCGGTGAAGGCGATGGGACCGACGTTCGGCGGGGTCAACCTCGAGGACATCAAGGCGCCCGAGTGCTTCAAAATCGAGGAGCGGCTCCGCGAGGAGATGGACGTCCCGGTGTTCCACGACGACCAGCACGGCACCGCGATCATCTCGGGCGCGGCGCTGATGAACGCGGTCGACATCTCGGATAAGGACCTCTCGGAGCTCGACATCGTCTTCTCTGGCGCGGGCGCGTCCGCCATCGCGACGGCCCGGTTCTACGTATCGCTGGGCGCGCGCAAAGAGAACATCACGATGTGCGACTCCTCGGGGATCATCACCGAGTCGCGCGTCGAGGACGGCGAGGTCAACGAGTACAAGAGCCAGTTCGCCAGCCCGGTCGAGGGCGGTGACCTCGCGGACGCGATGGAGGGTGCCGACGTGTTCGTCGGACTCTCCGTCGGCGGGATCGTTTCACAGGAGATGGTCCGCTCGATGGCCGCCGATCCGATCATCTTCGCGATGGCGAACCCCGACCCGGAGATCACCTACGAGGACGCGAAGGGCGCGCGCGACGACACGGTGATCATGGCGACCGGCCGATCGGACTACCCGAACATGGTGAACAACGTGCTCGGGTTCCCGTTCCTCTTCCGTGGGGCGCTCGACGTGCGCGCGACCGAGATCAACGAGGAGATGAAGGCGGCCGCCGCGGAGGCGCTGGCCGACCTCGCCCGCAAGGACGTTCCGGACGCGGTCGTAAAGGCGTACGGCGACGACCCGCTCCAGTTCGGCCCCGAGTACGTGATCCCGAAGCCGCTCGACCCCCGCGTGCTGTTCGAGGTGGCCCCGCGCGTCGCGGAGGCGGCGATGGAGTCCGGGTCGGCCCGAACCGAGATCGACCTAGCGAAGTATCGTGAGCGGCTCGAAGCACGTCTCGGGAAGTCCCGCGAGATGATGCGCGTCGTCTTGAACAAAGCGAAGAGCGACCCGAAGCGGATCGCGCTCGCCGAGGGGACCGACGAGAAGATGATCCGGGCGGCGTACCAGCTCTCGGAGCAGGGGATCGCCGACCCGGTGCTGCTCGGCGACGCGGACACCATCTCGCAGACCGCGGCCGAGCTCGGGCTCTCGTTCCGACCCGAGGTCGTCGACCCCGACAACCGCGACGTCTCGAGCTACGGCGACCGGTTGTACGAACTCCGGAAGCGGAAGGGGATCACGAAGCGCGAGGCGGCCGACCTCGTCCGGCGCGACACGAACTACCTCGCGAGCGTGATGGTGGAGACGGGCGACGTCGACGCGATGCTCACCGGGCTCACCCACCACTACCCGTCCGCGCTCCGGCCGCCGCTCCAGGTCGTCGGGTCCGCGGTCGACACCGACACCGTCGCCGGCGTGTACATGCTCACGTTCAAGAACCGCGTCATCTTCTGTGCGGACACGACGGTCAATCAGGACCCCGACGCGGAGACGCTCGCGGAGGTCACGCGACACACGGCGGACCTCGCGCGCCGGTTCAACGTCGAGCCGCGCGCGGCGATGCTGTCGTACTCCAACTTCGGGAGCGTCGACAACGAGGGGACCCGGAAGCCGCGCGAGGCGGTCGACATCCTCCAGTCCGACGAAACGGTCGACTTCCCCGTCGACGGGGAGATGCAGGCCGACACCGCCGTCGTCGACGACATCCTCAACGGGACCTACGAGTTCTCTCAGCTCGACGAGGCGGCTAACGTCCTCGTGTTCCCCAACTTGGAAGCCGGGAACATCGGGTACAAGCTGCTCCAGCGCCTCGGCGGCGCCGAGGCCATCGGGCCGATGCTCGTCGGAATGGACGAACCGGTCCACGTGCTCCAGCGAGGCGACGAGGTGAAAGACATCGTCAACCTCGCCAGCGTCGCCGTCGTCGACGCCCAGGAGTAACTCGTCCAGCGGAGTGCGGCGAAGGCCCTCGTCGACTGCCTTCCGCCACTCTTCGCCGTTTTCTAGCAGCACTCGGGGCCGACGTGGCGTACTTCTTTCGCGGGGCCTCCGTTTCCCGCGACCGACTCCCCGTAATTTCTCGTAATTTCTTCGCGGCTGGCACCGCGTCGTTCTCCCCGACCAACGTGAGTCGCGGTGTGAGTGACACACCGTGTTTCCGGTGAAATCGGGTGTCGTCGCGTGGGGGGTGTACTGCCGGCTGGGGGAGGCGTGCGAGACCCGCCGAAGTAGAATCGCGGACCCTCCACTATTCTGTCTGTTCTGAAATAACGGGTTTTATTAGTTAAATGTGAGTACAGTTCGCCAAGCGGTAGAAGCGAAGGTTCGCCGAGCGAATTATGTCGTTCACCGGAAACGCGGTCTCCGCCGTGAGGGGAGCTTCGACACGACACCGTACACCGGGTTTCCGGTGAAATGCTGAGACGTGTCACCGCCGTGCCTCGCCTGAATTTTCCGAACTGACGGACGTTGTCGCCCGGGGTCGCTCTCCGGGGTCCTGTTTCCCTCGGTCACAGGACTCACTCCAAGATCGCACCACCGACCGCTCACCCCGTTTCACCGGAAACGCGGTGTGTGTCTCGACCGGTCGAATTAGGCGCGGACCTCGCCTCCCGCCCGGTCGCGAAACAGAACGCATTTCACCGGAAACCCGGTGTCTCTCTCATGGACGCAGCGGACGACCTCTTCACGAGAGAGGATCCTATCTTCGCGAACAAGGAGCTCCTCGAGATCAGTCACCTACCCGGCGAGGGACGGATCGTCGGCCGAGATGACGAGATATCCGACTTGGCGACGGCCGTCAACCCGGCCATCTTCGGACAGAGCCCGAGCAACGTCCTGATATACGGAAAGACGGGCACCGGGAAGTCGCTGTGCGCGAAGTACGTCTCCAAACGGCTCGTCTCGACCGCCAGCGAGGAGGGCGTCACCGCCACGTTCGCCTACGTCGACTGCGCGCAGGACACCACGGAGACCCAGGCGGTCCAGACCATCGCCGAGGGCGTGAACGACCCCGAGCAGACCGGAATCAACGTCCCTGACAAGGGACTCTCGACTTCCACCTACTACAAGCGGCTCTGGCGCATCCTCGACCAGCGGTACGACGTGGTGCTGATCCTGCTCGACGAGATCGACAAGCTCGACGACGACGCGATCCTGATGCAGCTGTCCCGCGCGGGAGAGGCCGGGAAGATCACCGACTGTAAGCTGGGCGTCGTCGGGATCAGCAACAAGATCCAGTACAAAGACCGGATGGACGAGCGCGTCAAGTCGAGCCTCTGTGAGCGCGAGTTCGTCTTCCCGCCGTACGACGCGAACCAGCTTCGGGAAATCATGCAGGCGCGCGCGGACGCGTTCCACGACGACGTGCTCGAACCCTCGACGATACCCCGGGCCGCGGCGCTCGCCGCGCGCGAGCACGGCGACGCCCGGAAGGCCATCGACATCCTCCGGTACGCGGGCGAGATCGCGCAGGCGAACGGCGAGCCTACGGTTCGCGAGGAGTTCGTCACGCAGGCGCGCGAGCGAGCCGAGACCGACCGCTTCCGCGAGCTCATTCGTGGCTCCACGCCGCACTCGCGGTACGTGCTCCAGGCGCTCGCGCTGCTGTCGCTGTCGAACGGTCGTCAGGACGGGTTCCGCACGAGCCGCGTGTACGAGATATACGAGAACATCTGCCGCCAGGAGGGATCCGACAGCCTCTCGCTGCGCCGCGTCCGCGACCTCCTGAAGGAACACGCGTTCCTCGACATCATCGAACAGTCGAAACACAGCGGCGGCAGCGCCGAGGGGAGTTACACGAAACACCAACTCCTCGAGGACCCGAGCGTCGTCAAGGAGGTGCTCACCGAAGACGACGCCGAAACGTAACCGGACCGCACTCAGCCGCTCGACAGCGACCCACGGCCGCTCGACACCGGTCGCCGCCCGTCTCCGAGACGGCGGGAACCGAACAGACCGATCGATTCGACCCTCAGCCGAGCAGGCCGAGCCCTTCGATGCGCTCGACGATCTCCTCGACCGCTTCCTCGGCGTCGTCGGTGCGCTTGCCGCCGGTGATGACGATCTTCCCGCTCCCGAACAGCAGGATGACGACCTCGGGTTCGTCCATCCGGTAGACGAGGCCGGGGAACTGCTCCGGCTCGTACTCCACGTCCTCGAGTCCGAGACCGATAGCCAGAGCGTTGAGGTTGAGGTTGTGTCCGAGGTCCGCGCTCGACACGATGTTCTGGACGGTGATCTCCGGGTCGTCCTCAACGGGGATCTGGAGTCCGCGGAGCTTCTCGAAGATGATCCCGAGCGCGTCGTGGACGTCGTCGATGCTCTTCGCGCCCGTACACACGATCTTCCCCGAGCGGAAGATGAGTGCGGCCGCCTTCGGCTCCTGGGTCCGGTACACGAGGCCGGGGAAGTTGTCCGGGTTGAAGTCCGCACCCGGGAGGTCCTCCGCGAGCGCCTCCAAATCGAGCTCCTGACCGATACCCGTCGATGCAACAACGTTCTGAATCTCGATCGAGTCTGCAGGGTTCGTCATCGTTCGCTTTTATATGTGTCCCCCTCCCTTATAAACGCCCGTGGTATAAATGACCGGCTGCCCCCGAGTTCTTCTTTTGTCGATGTTGCGCACGCGCGTGTGCCTCCGAGTCGTCGGCAGCACTATGATATAGTTCTGATATGTCTGCCGGTCACGCGCTCCTCTCCAGTCGCTCGCTCTCGTGGGCGAGCTCTACCCGTCGCGCCGCGTCGACGAGTCACTCGGTTGTGAGTTGCTCCATGAAACCGCATGACGTGGTGCCGATAGTTCGACGAGGTTAAGTACAACCCGGGCATTCGATGAGATGCGAGGCGCCCCCGCCGAGGGGGCACCGACCGGCCGTCGACGCGGCCGGTCGAAGCGTTCCGACGTGCTTAAGTGTATAAGCCCGTTTGGTCAAGACGCGAAGAACGCACCGCGGACTCGGGCCGTTCAACTCGGCCCGGTTTCGCAGAGTCGGTTCATCCGACTCATCCGATGAGGATCACGCCCCCTGCGCTCCGGCGTAAGCGGTGATCTGATGTGAGCCGTGGTCGTTCGGTGCCATCCAAGCCGTTGGCTGGCCCGGACACCACACAGACCAATGCAATGGTGTGTCAACAC
>NZ_SGUA01000022.1:0-20497 GCF_005435135.1 Halorubrum sp. ASP1
GAGGCGGCGAGTCCGACCGGCCGGCGCGTCGACCGGCTTCTCCGGGCGTGTGAGGGCCGAAGCGGGGGTCGCGTTTCCACTTACGAGCGGCGCGATCTTATAGGTGTCCGAGGCGCAAACGAGCGTTTTAGTCACCGAAACGTGGCGGCCGCGGCCGACCTCAGGCGGTCGTCGGGTCGCCAGAGGGGCCCGCGGGCTCGACGCTGGCCTTGCGCCGGTTCCTGACGGTGAGCGCGACGAACAGCACGAGGCCGACGCCGCGGAGCGTCAGGTCGAGCAGGAGCGCGTTCACCGAGACGCTGACGCCCGCGAGGCCGAGGACGTCGAAGACCGACTCCGAGAGCAGCCGGGGCGCCATGAGCAGCAGCGAACTGAGCGCGAACACGGCGCGCTCGGGCTTCGGGACGTCGGCGTACAGCGTCCCGATGACGGTCGCGCCCAGCGCCACGACGCCGAGGAAGACGCCGACGACGGGGATCAGGATCTCCGGCACGGAGTACGACAGCTCCGCGAGGTCGGCGAAGTTGACGACGCGGTACTGCTCGCGGAGCGGCAGTTCGTCCGCGTTCGCCTTCTCGCGCAGGAGGACGATGCCGGGAGCGAGCACGAACGCGAAGGGGACGATCGCCTTGTTCAGCGACAGCGAGAACGCCTTCACGCCGGTCTCGAACGGGTCCGACTTCGCCACCCCGCTCGCGGCGTAGGCGGCCACCGCGACCGGCGGCGTGATGTCGGCCATCACGCCGAAGTAGAGGATGTACAGGTGCGCCGCGAGCAGCGGGATCCCGAACTCGACGAGCGGCGTCGCGAGCATCGAGATCAGGATGATGTACGTCACGGTCGTCGGCATCCCCATCCCGAGGATGATGCTCGCGACCGCGGTGACGAGCAGCATGACGACGATGGACCCGCCGGACAGCTCCAAGAGGAGCGAGGTGAGGTTCGGTCCGAGCCCGGAGACGCTGATGACGCCCGGGATGATCCCCGCCGCAGCGACCGCGATGACGACCGGGACGGCCGTCCGCGCGCCCTCCTCCATCGACTTCACGACGAAGGTCCCGACGCGGAACAGCTGGTTGTCGCCGAGGTCGCGACCGGTCCGCTCGCCGGCGGACTCGGCGGCGGTCTGAACGGTGGGGTTGAGATCGAGCACCGCCGACTGGACGTCGGCGTGGACGATCATCGTCGCGACGCTGCCGAGCATCGCGTACCACCCGATCCGCGGGCCGATGACCGCGAGGGCGTCGCCGAGCGGGACTCCGGCCCCGCCGGCGCCGGCGAGGAGTCCGGTGATCGGGACGCCGGCGACGATGTAACTCGCCAGTTCGACGCCGAAGATGGCCGCCGTCGACGCGAGGAGGAACGCCCGGGTCTGTTCGCTGTACGCCGCGATGAACGCAATAAGCGCGACCAGCGCGACGAGCGTGAACCACGCCGACCGCGACACGGAGAGCCGCGCGCCGATCAGGTAGTAGAGGAGCAGCACGATGGGGACCAGGTAGAACCATCCGCGCTTGAGGTGGGTCCCGAGCGACACGGTGTCGGCGTCGACGCCGCCGATCCCCTGTTGGACCGCCTTGAGGTGGACCATCACCCAGACGCCGAAGAAGAAGACGACCGCCGGGATCGTCGCGAGGATGATGATCTCGCGGAACGGCGTCGCGGTGTACTGGACCATGAGGAACGCCGCCGCCCCCATCACCGGGGGCAGGATCTGGCCGCCGGAGGAGGCCGACGACTCGACCGCGCCGGAGAACTCGGGCGAGTAGCCCGACTTCTTCATCAGCGGGATGGTGAACGCCCCCGTCGTGACCGTGTTCGCGATCGACGAGCCCGAAATGGTGCCCATGAAGCCGCTGGCGAGGATGCTCGACTTCGCCGGGCCGCCCTTCCGGTGGCCGGTGGCGGCGTACGCGAGGTCGATGAACCACTGGCCCGCGCCGCTCATCTCGAGGAACGAGCCGAACAGGATGAAGATGTAAATGAAGCTGACGGAGACGGTGACCGGGATCCCGAACACGCCGTTTTCGGTGTTGTACCACAGGTTCTGGATGATGTCGGGCCAGGTGAACTGGGGGATCGCGAGGAGCCCGACGAACGGCGTGTTACCGCTGATGAGGTACCCCCAGCGGGCGTACACGATGAAGCTGGCGACGATGATCATGAGCGGCAGCCCGAGCGTCCGCCGGGTGGCCTCCAGCACGAGGAGGACGCCGAGCACGCCGAGCAGCATCGCGTAGGAGTACTCGCTGACGAACGGGACGCCGCCGAGCAGCGGTTCGAGGACCGAGTAGACGCCGGTGATCGGGCGGCCGGACTCGAGCCCGAAGGCGCGGATGTCGCGGATCTCCCGGAACTCGGTGAGGAAGTAGACGACCGCGAGCAGCGAGACGATCATACAGGCCACGTCAAAGGGCGTGACGCGGCTGCGGTCCGGGTCGACGAACGCCCACCGGACCGCGCGCAGAACGCCGTCGAGGGCCCGCGAGAGCGGGTTCGAACCGCCGAGGCGGTTCACGGCGGCGTCGACCGCTCCGGCGAGCCGCCGCGAGAAGGGCCCGTCGCCCATGGTGGCCGGGAACATCAGGAAGGTGAGCACGAGCGCGAAGCCGACGTGGACCGCATTGGCCTGGAGCAGTTGGAGCGAGATCTGTATCGGCCGCACCGCGAACAGGCCGAGATCGACCGTCGGCAGCGGTATCGTGAAGGTGAAACTGCGCGCCGCGAGCGCCAGTTGGAAGAGCGAAAAGCAGATCCCGATGACCGCGACGGCGAGTGCGGCGAGCCCCTGTAACGACCGCCGGCGCTCGATCTCGTCGATTATCTCGTCGGCCTCTTCTCTGGAAATCTCCTCGGCGTCGTCCGGTTGTGTGTCGTTCGTGCTCATGAGAATACGTCCGTGAGGCCCCGGCGTTCCACGCGGATCCGAACGTCCCTCGCGCCGGTCTCCGCGACCAGGTCGTACCGGGTGTCCTCGACGATCAGAGTGTGGTTAGCGATCCGCCCCGGGGAGACCGACAGGGTCTCGAGCGTCGTTATCGGCCCGGGCGGGTCGTAGACGAAGGTCCCGTTGACGTTCGTGACGTTCACCCGCGAGGGGAGTCCCCAGCCGTACGACTCGAACTCCATGCGCGTGTTCACGAGCGTCTCGCCCTCGACGAGGTACTCGTCGTACACCGGGGTTTTCTCGACGCTGTGGGTGTACGACAGCGCGACCGTGCTCCCGTCGTCGACCGGGTGCGTCAGGTAGCGCTCGCCGGTGTCGATCCCTTCGACGACGAGCACCTGTCCGGAGGGGGCCGCGACGGCGGCGCCGGCGATCGACAGACACAGCGCGACCGCTACCACCGCGAGCGCCGGGCCGAGCAGGTCTCGCGAAGTCGCGTCTCGTAGTACCACGTGTGATGTTCAGGTGCGGTGACGGGTGTCCCGCGTCGGGCGGAGTGCGAGCGCCGCGTCTCGCGGACGGAGACGCGGGCGCGAAGCGGTGCGTCGCCGCCGGATCCGACCTACCGGGTCGGTCAGGCGTCGAAGTACGCCGCGGCGCCCTCGTGCAGCTCGATGGACATCCCGTCCTGAGCGCTGTCGGCGGAGATGAAGTCGGTCTTGATGCTCAACTCGCCGACGTTGTCGAAGATGGCGCCCGTCACGGTCTCGACGGTATCGGCCGGGACGCCGGCGTGGGTGGCTATCATCGCCTGGACCGCGACGGTCTCGACGTCGCTGTCGATGCCCGTGTAGGTGCCGCCGGGGATCGTGTCGTCGGCGAACCACGAGGCGGCGTCCTTGACGGCCTGGCGGTTGTCCCCCTGGATCGGGACGATGTTGATGTCGTTCGTGGTCGCGAGCTCCTCGATGGCCCCGACCGGCCAGCCGCCGACGACGAACGCGGCGTCGATGTCCCCGTTCGCGAGCTGTTCGGAGGCCTGCGAGAAGCCGGCGTTCTGCTCGTTGTAGTCGCTGATGCCGACGGCCTCGAGGATCTGGTTCGCGTTGACCTGCGTCCCGGAGCCGAGGTCGCCCGTGTTGATCGTCGCGCCGCTGAGGTCAGAGAGCGACTCGATACCGGAGCCCGACAGGGTGACGACCGTGATCGTCTCGGGGTACAGCGTCGCGACGCCCTGCAGGTTCTCGACGGCGTTGCCCTCGAACGTGTCGATGCCCGTCCCGTTCTTGGCGAAGTAGGCGATGTCGTTCTGGATCAGCGCGAAGTCGGCGGACTCGTCGCCGAGGCTGCCGACGTTCTCGACGCTCGCGCCCGTCGACTGAACGTTCAGCGAGAAGTCGGTGTTCTCCTCGACGACCGTCTTGATCTCGTTCGAGAGCGGGAAGTACGTCCCTCCCGTGCCTCCGGCGTGCCAGCTCAGGCGGGAGCCGTCACCGCCGTCGCCGCCGTCGCCGCCGCCGCTACACCCGGCCAGCGCCGCGACGCCGGCCACACCGATCGCTTCCAGTACCTGCCGTCTGTTCTGTTTGTCCGTCATACCACTATAACCCAGAACGATACAGCTATATAACTGTGTTCATGAGAAGAGTAAACAATACCCACTTTACGGGGGCAGAGAGGAGTTCGTTTCGCGACGGCACCGGATTCGTCCCGGCAACGAGCCGGTTCTGCCGCGCGTCGCGTCGATCGGCCTCACGACGGCGGGCCGGGGTCCTGAAGACGTTCGAGAGCGGGGCACCGCGCACGCCGGTCCCCGCCGCGTCGCCCGAAACGCATAACACCGTCCCGACGGATTCACGTCTATGCTCCCGGTCCAGCCGCTGTTCGTGCTTCTGTTGGTGGGTCTTCTCGGGCTGTTCTTCTTCGGGTTCCTCCTCGTTCGGCGCACGGTGAGGGGGCTGAACGAGGGGTACAACGACGGGCGGAGCTGATGGTCGTCGTCACCGCCGCGACGCTCGTCGTCGCCGCCGCGGCCAGCCTCTTCATGGCGTGGTCGATCGGCGCGGGCTCGTCGGGGTCGACCCCGTTCGCCCCCGCGGTCGGCGCGAACGCTATCTCCGTGATGCGGGCCGGCCTGATCGTCGGCGTCCTCGGGCTGCTCGGCGCGACGCTCCAGGGGGCGAACGTGACGGAGGCGGTCGGCACCGAGCTGATCGGCGGCGTGACGCTCACGGCCGCGGCGGCCATCGTCGCGCTCGTCACGGCCGCCGCGCTGGTCGCGGTCGGCGTGTTCGCTGGCTATCCGATCGCGACGGCGTTCACCGTCACCGGGGCGGTCGTCGGCGTCGGCCTCGCGATGGGGGGCGACCCGGCGTGGCCGAAGTACGCCGAGATCGCGACGCTGTGGGTGCTCACCCCGTTCGTCGGCGGCGGCGTCGCCTTCGGCGTCGCCCGGCTGCTCATCGGCGAGTCGCTGCCCGAGCGCCCGCTGACCGCGGCGCTCGCCGGGCTCGTGGGCGCGCTCCTCGCGAACGTCGGGTTCGCGCTGCTCGGGCCGGCCGGCGAACAGGCGTCGGTGGCGGGCGTCCTCGGGGCGGATCTCGGGATCGGCGGCGCGGGGGCGCCCGCGGTGACCCTCGGGATCGCCGCCCTGGTCGCGGTCGCCGTGTACGCCGACCTCGGCCGCGACCGCGAGGGCGCCCAGCGGCGGTTCCTCTTGGCGATGGGGGGCCTCGTCGCGTTCTCGGCCGGCGGGTCGCAGGTGGGGCTCGCGATCGGCCCCCTCGTCCCGATCTTCAGCGAGGTCGGGGTCCCGCTGTGGGCGCTGCTCGTCGGCGGGGGCGCCGGGCTGCTGGCCGGGTCGTGGACGGGCGCGCCGCGGATGATCAAGGCGCTCGCGCAGGACTACGCCTCGATGGGGCCGCGGCGGTCGATCTCCGCGCTGATCCCGTCGTTCGCGATCGCGCAGACCGCCGTCGCCTTCGGGATCCCCGTCTCGTTCAACGAGATCATCGTCTCCGCGATCGTCGGCGCGGGCTACGCCGCGGGCGACGCGGGCGTCAGCCGGAAGAAGATGGGGTACACGGTCCTCGCGTGGGTCGGGTCGCTCGTCGGCGCGTTCGCGCTCGGGTTTAGCCTCTACGCGGCGGTCGACTTCGTCGTCTGAGCCGCGGCGGGCGCCGTCAGCGGGACGCTCAGGCGCGCAGATCGGGGTACGTCGGCAGCCTCGCGGACGCCGCGCTCCCGTCGACGAACGGGAGGTCGACCGCGGCGGCCGAGACCTCCTCGCCGTCGACGCGGACGGTGACCGGGCCGAGGCCGGCGTCGAACGCGACGAGCGCGAGGGCGACCGGGACCTCGGTCGCGGGGCCGACCGCGGCCCGGGTCACCTCGCCTATCGCCTCGTCGCCGTCGAAGACGGCCGCGCCGGGGTCGGGGAGCGCGGCGTCGATCCCCTCGGGGTCGGCGTTCGCGTCGACGCCGGCGACCGCCTCGGCGGCGCCGTCGAGTTCGAGGCCGACCAGCCGGCGGCTCGGTCGCCCCTGGTTCTCCACGCGCGAGACGACCTCCTGGCCGACGTAACACCCCTTCTCGAAGTCGAGCGCGTTCCGGAGGCCGAGCACGTTCGGGACGGTGCCGGCCAGCTCGTGCTCGAAGAGGGGCGTCCCGGCCTCGGTCGCGAGCGCGTCCCACGTCCGGTAGCCGAACGGCGCGGCGTTGAGCCCGCGGTTGATCAGGGTGTCGAACACCTCGCCCGCGTCGGCGGCGGCGCAGACGATCTCGTACCCCTCCTCGCCGAGCGGGGCGTCCGTCGCGATCACCGTGACGCCGGCGTCGACCATCGACCCGCGGACGAAGGAGAGGGGGTCCTCTGGCGCGCCCGGTCCGCCGAGGACGGAGGCCACCTTCTCCGTCGACTTCGGGCCGTGGACGCCGAACACGCCGAACTCGTCGGAGACGTCGTCGATCTCCACGTCCTGGATGAACACGTTCTCCGCCCAGTCGGCTGCGACCGACTCGGCCCGCTCCGGGGGGAGGAAGACGAGCAGTCGCTCGTCGGCGTTGTACACGTACATGTCCGTCTCGATCCCGCCCTGCGGGTCGAGCAGCAGGGCGTAGGTCCCCTCGCCGTCCGCGGTCGGGACGCGGTTCGAGACGGCGTTGTCCACGAACTCGACGCGGTCGTCGCCTCTGACGGCGAGGACGCCGTACCCCATCTCGATCACGCCGGCGACGTTGCGGACCGCCTTGCCGACGCGGACGGGCTTCCCGTAGTGGTCGACGACCTCTCGGCCGCCGCGGTCGCGGTACACGGCGCCGTGCGCGTCGTGGGTGCCGGAGACGAGCGTCATGGCCGGAGGGACGCGAGCGAGAGCCAAAAGGTCGCCGTCTCCGGCGGCTACAGTCCGAGGCGGTCGCGGATCGCGTCGACGAGCCCCGCCGACGGGTCGTCGTCCGGCGCCTCGGGGTCCGGAACGACCTTCTCGTGGGCGTACACCCGGACGTGCTCGTCCGACTCCACGGTGATGAGCGAGTCCTCCTTCAGCGCCGAGAGGGCCTCCTCGACGGCGTCGATGTCGGCGTCGACGGCCGCGCGAAGTTCGAGGACCGTCATCCCCTCGTCGCCGCGGTCGACGAGCGCGTCGAGCAGCGCGACCTCGACGTCCGGCCGGTCGCGGTATTCCGGCTTTGCGGCCATACGTGTCCCTTGTGCGGGGCGGACTTTACGTCTACCGGCGGTCGGCGAGCGGGCGGCGGCCGCGCGCTCAGCGTATGAGCCGAGAACAGGTGCCGCAGAGGTTCTCCTCTTTCACGTCGACCTCGCGGACGGTGGGCGAAAACGACATCACGCACTTGCTGTTGTCGCAGTGCTCCAAGCCGAGCGTGTGCCCGATCTCGTGGACCACCTCCTTGCGGACGCGGTCGCCGAAGACGTCGACGGCGGGTTTAGTCGAGACGCCGCCGTCCGAGGAGGTGCGGAGCCGGTGGGTGGAGATGACGGAGCCGCTGCCGTTGAGGTACGCGAGGCCGAAGACGTAGTTCCGGCGCCGGTAGTAGAGGTCCTCGGGCGTGATGCCGATGTTCTTCTCGCCGCCGCCGACCCGGGTGACCGTCTCGATGAGGTCCTCGGCGCGGTACTGGTCGCGGTCGGCGTCGAACGCGGAGTCCGGGATCGCCTGGTCGTCGTGGACCGTCACGTCACAGTCGTACACGGAACGCAGCGCAGCGGAGGCCTCCCGTTTCACTCGGGGCGTGACCTCCCCGACCGGGACGATGTCCACGAGCATGGAACTGCTTTTGACCGCCGCGGTCATAAAGGCCGCGCCGTGGGGTCACCGCCGCCGTCCGAACGGGCGCTCGTCGCCGCACTCGACCCGTACGAGCGGCTGATCGAGGTCGGCGTCGGGCGGCGTCCGGACGTCGCCCTCGCGCTCGCGGACCGGGGCCGAGCGGTCGTCGCCGTCGACGTCACTGTGAGCGAGTCGGCGCGGGAGGCGGCGACGGCGGCACAGTCGGGCGAGGGGTCGCTCCGCGTCGCCGCCGCGGACGTGACGGCGTTGGCGGCCGACGACGGACGGGCGATCCGCGACGCGATCGGCTCCGAGTCGGTCGGAGACGGGGTCGACGCCGTGTACGCGCGGAACCTGCCCGCCGAGATCCAGCGCCCGACCGTCGCGCTGGCCGAGCGGCTCGACGCCGCCTGCCTGTTCACCACGCTCGGGTTCGAGGAGCCGGTCGTCGACGTCCGGCGGCGGTCGCGGGAGGCGGGGACCGTCGTGTACGTCGCCCGGTGACGCCGCGGCCCGGCGACCGCTCCGTCGCGACGCTCGAACCGGCGGTCGGGGCGTCCCTCGAACCGGCGACGCCGGCCGCGAACCCGAACGTTCATTCCGCCCCCAGACGGCCTTGCGGTATGCAGGTCGACGCAATGGTCCTCGACATCGACGGGGTGTTGGTGGACGTGGCGGACTCCTACCGTCGGGCGATCCTCGAGTCGGTCGACCGTGTCTGCGGCAAGCCGATCGACCGCGACGCGGTCCAGGCGTTCAAGGACGCCGGCGGCTTCAACAACGACTGGGAGCTGACCGACGCGGCCGCGCTGTTCGTGTTGGCCCGCCGGGAGGGGCTCCGGATGGACGTCGAGGAGTTCACCGACCGCGTCCGCGAGCTCGGCGGCGGCCTCGACGCCGCCAAGGAGGTCGTCGGCGACCTCCCGCGGGTCGCGCAGGCCCGCGTCCGCGATCAGTGGGATCGGGACGCGCTCCGCGAGACGTTCCAGGCGCTGTACCTCGGCGCGGAGCTGTACCGCGAGCTGGAGGGCGGCGAGCCGCCGGTCGAGACGGACGGGTACATCCACGACGAGCCGACGCTCGTCGCCCCCGAGACGATCGCCGAGCTCACCGATCGGTTCGACGTCGGCGTCCTCACCGGTCGGCCGGCGGCGGAGGCCGACATCGCCTTGGATCGCGTCGGCCTCGACGTGCCCGAGGACCGGCGGTTCACGATGGACGACTGGGAGGAGGGGAAGCCGCACCCGCGGGCGCTCGTCGAGCTCGCCGAGCGGTTCGACGCCGAGCGCGTCGCGTTCGCGGGCGACACCCTCGACGACGTGCGGACCGCGCGCAACGCCGACGAGACCGACGAGACGCGCGTGTACTACGGGATCGGCGTCCTCACCGGCGGGCTCACCGGCGACGCGGGCCGCGAGAAGTTCGCCGAGAACGGCGCCGACGCCGTCGTCGAGGACGTGAACGAACTGGTTGAGCTGGTGGAGTGACCGACGGCGCGTCGCGGCCGTACCGCGCGGGCGACCGAGCCAATCGGATTCCTTCGGCCGACGCGGTCGCGGAACTCGCCGGTACCGGAGACGCGTCGCGGCGGCGGCTGACGGCGAGCCGGCCGGGATTGACACTCTCGACGCCCGTATGCTGCCTCGACGCGAGACGCGGGCCACGGCCACCGGCACGAACCGGACCGGTTTTGACGGTTTATGACCCCTCGCCCGCTAGCGCGGTCGATGAGTGACGCCAACGCGACGCAGCGGATGGAAGTCAGCGGCGAGAGCGACGGCGAATCCGCGTTCGTCGCCCGGGCCCGCGACCACGAGCTGGTGATGGACGACCCCGAGTCGACGGGCGGCGACGACGCCGGCGCGGTCTCCGGCGTCTGGACGATTCGGGCGCTGCGAAGAGACTCTCCGGTAGCGAGTGTGATGTCGATGGGCCCTGCCGGATTCGAACCGGCGATCAACTCGTTATGAGCGAGTCGCTTTAACCGGACTAAGCTAAGGGCCCGTATCTGTCGATACGTCGGAGACGTTTTTTAGCGTACCGACTCGCGACGAAGCAGGTGAAAGCAGGAGGCGCCGAAGCCAGGACTCGAACCTGGGACCGCCTCGTTAACAGCGAGGCGCTCTACCAACTGAGCTACTTCGGCTCACTTCCCGGTACTCGGGTCGTTTTGATAGGGCTTTCGTTTCCGCCCGACTGCGGGGAATCCGACTGCCCGGAAGGCGCGCTACGGCCCCCGATCAGACGCACCGCCGCGGGCGCCGATCCGACCGACACGTTTTCGGCCGGACCGCGAGACCGTTCGGTATGGACGAGTTGGAGGCGGTGCTGTCGCGGGTCCGCGAGCGGGTCCTGCCGGAGCCGGCGGAGCGCGAGCGCCTGCGGGAGACCGCCGCGACGTTGACCGACCGGACCCGCGAGGCCATCGCCGACCTCCCCGTCGGCGCCGACGTGGTCCAGGTCGGGTCGACCGCGCGCGGCACGTGGGTCGCCGGCGACCGCGACATCGACCTGTTCGTCCGGTTCGACGCGGACCTCGACCGCGCCGAACTGGAGGAGTACGGCCTCGAGGTCGGCCACGCGGTCCTCCCCGACGGCCACGAGGAGTACGCCGAACACCCGTACGTGAAGGGGAGCTACGAGGGGTTCGACGTCGACCTCGTTCCCTGTCACGACGTGGAGAGCGCCGGCGAGCTGGTCTCCGCGGTCGACCGCACGCCGTTCCACGACGCCTACCTCTCCGCGCGGCTCGACGACGACCTCGCCGCGGACGTGGTGCTGGCGAAGGCGTTCCTGAAGGGGATCGGCGCGTACGGGAGCGACCTCCGCACCGAGGGGTTCTCGGGGTACCTCACGGAGCTGCTCGTGTTGGAGCTGGGCGGGTTCGTCCCGCTGGTGGAGTCGGCGCGGAGCTGGCACCCGCCGGTGGAGTTCGACCCCGAGGGGCACGCCGAGCGGACGTTCGAGGACCCGCTGGTCGTCGTCGACCCGACGGACCCGACGCGGAACGTCGCCGCGGTGCTGTCGGCGACGAACCTCGCGCGGTTCCAGCACTACGCCCGGGAGCTCCTTGCGGCCCCGAGCGGGGACCTCTTCGAGCCGGACGAGCCGGAGCCGCTGGACCCGAGCGAGGTGCGCGCGCACCTCGACCGGCGGGGGACGACGCCGGTCGCGGTCGTCTTCGACGCGCCCGACGTGGTCGACGACCAGCTGTGGCCCCAGCTCCGGCGGTCGCTGGACGGGATCGTCGGCGGGCTGAACGACCGCGGCTTCGACGTCCTCCGAGCGCGGGCCATGACCGACGCCGCGAGGGCGACAGGGGACGTTGGGCGGCACGGCGCGGAGAGGACGGCGGGACGCGACGGGTCCGACGGGACGACCCGGGCCGCGCTGTACGCCGAACTGGAGGTGACCGAGCGGCCGGCCGTCGAGCGCCACGACGGGCCGCCAGTCGCGGTCCGGAAGCACGCCGCGAGCTTCTACGAGTCGTACGTCGACGACGTCGACCCGGACACCTACGGCCCGTTCATCGACGGGGACCGATACGTCGTCGAGCGGGAGCGGGAGTTCGCCACCGTCCGGGAGTACTTGGAGAGCGACGCCGCGAGCGACGTGGCGCTCGGCGCGCAGGTGGAGCCGGCGTTCGACGACCGCGACGTGCTGGTCGGCGAGGCGGTCGCGACGCTCGCGCCCGCGTTCGGGCGGCCGCTCCGGGAGTTCTACGAGCCGCGGCCGTGAAGTCAGCGGGACGGGTCGTGCGGGGTAGCGACCCGGAACGCCGACGGGCGGGCGGGGATCAGCCGGCGACGCGGTCGAGGAGCCAGTAGACGGCGGCGGCGGCGGCGGCGACGATCAGCGCGAGCGCCGAGAGGAGCCCGGCGGCGGCGGGGAAGGACAGCCAGAACGCGGCGTAGAAGGCGAGCGCGAACGCGAACAGGCCGACGACCAGCAGTCCGCGGGAGGGGTTCTGCGCGGCGGCGACGAAGGCGCGCTGGGCGATCGAGAGGTCGCCGAACTCGGGGACGTCTTCGGGGTCCACGGCGTCGGAGAACGGCCCAGAGTCGGCCGGGTCTGTCGACTCGCCGTCGACGGAGCGGTCGGTGTCGGTCACGGACGCGGGTACGGGCCGAGGGATGCTGTACCTATCGCTTGCGGGCGGACGCCGGGCGTCGACGCCCGTCAGAGGAGCCGCCCGGCGAGGAGCGAGCCGAGGTGAAACGCGGCCAGCGCGGCCGCGAGGTTCGACCCCGCGACGGCCGCGGCGGCGCGGGCCCCCGTCTCGCTCGCGGTCCGGACCGTCCCGACGGCGAACGAGGAGAACGTCGTGAACGCGCCGCAGAAGCCGACGCCGAGGAGCAGCGCCGCCGTCGACCCGACCGGGGCGGCAGAGACGGCTCCGAGCGCGAAGCTCCCGAGCGCATTGACGAGGAGGACCGATTGGCGCCCCTCGACGCGGAGTCCGACCGCGTGCCGGGACGCGGCGCCGAGCGCGCCGCCGACGCCGACGAGCGCCGTCGCGAGGAGCGACGCGACGGTCATCGGCCGTCTCGACCCCCCACGGCGAACCCGAGCGCGGCCGCGGCGAAGCCGGTCGCGTAGCTGGCGGCGACGTACCACGCGCCGGCAGGCGTCCCGAGCGCGACCGCGTCGGCGACGAACGTGCTGTACGTCGTGAACGACGACAGCGCGCCGGTTCCGACGAACAGCCTGACTCGGTCGCTCGACGCGCGGGTCAGGAGGAGCCCGAGCGCGAACGATCCGGCGACGTTCGCGACAAGCGTTCCCGCGCCGGTCGGAGCGCCGCCGCCCGCGGCGGCGGTGGCCGCAGCGACGGCCTCGCCCGCGCCGAGGTCGACCGCGTGCCTGGCGACCGCGCCGAGGAAGCCGCCGGCCGCGACGAGCAGGAATCCGTACGGCGTCCGTTCCATGAGCGTCGGTGTGTCCGCGGGGGCTTGTGCGTTCCGAGCCGCCTCGGCGCTACTCGGCGTCCGACGGCCGGCTGGCGCGGGGGCTCTCTCCCCCGTGCGGCGTGCGCCGTTCGCGGATCCGGACCGTGTGGGCCGTCTCCGTCGCGTCGTCGACGACGAGCGCCTCGCCGACGCCCTCGGGGAGCCGCGCGGCGAGGTCGCCGGCGAGGTACGTCGCTTCCGCCTCGGCGAGCCGGTCGACGTCGCGCGCGGCCGTGAGCCGGTGGGAGACGAGGAGGTCGGACTGGGAGACGGCGACGCTCGGCAGCGCGGCCGGCCGCTGGGTCGCGCAGACCAGCGAGACGCCGGGCGCGCGGCCCCGCGTGAGGAGCGTCCGGAGCGCGGGCTCGGCGACCCCGTCGAAGAACGCGTGCGCCTCGTCGACGAGCAGCCACGGCAGCCTTCGGAGGCGCCCGTCGATCCGCGCGTCGTAGAGGCCGCGAGCGACCGCGCGAACGGCGGCCGCCGCGGCGGCGTCGGGCACGCCGGCGAGGTCGAGGACGGCGGGGTCGCCGTCGGCCGCGAGCGACGCGACCGGCGGCGCGTCGGCGTCGAATATTCCCCAGGAGGCCGCCAGCCGGAGGTGGTTCGCGGCGGCGCGGCGCGTCTCCGCCGGCGCGTCCGCGGCGGCGACCGCGTCCCGGAGCGCCGCGAGCGAGGGCGAGGCGCCGCCGTCGACCCCGTCGGCGACGACGCGCCAGACGAGGCTTCCCGGCCCGCTCTCGGGGTCGAGACCGAGTAAGTCCGGCCACGTCGACGGCGGTATCGAGCCCGGGCGGACCGCGGGGTCGACGACCTGTCCCCCGGCCGCTTCGAGGCCCCCGAAGACGCCCATCGGGTCGACGACGACCGGCGCGACGCCGTCGGCGGCGGCGAGCTCCTCCGCGAGGACGCCGAGCGTGTACGACTTCCCGGTTCCGCGCTTCCCGAAGACGACGCCCGCGTGCGGGCGGTCGAGGTCGACCCCGACGGGTGCGCCCGCGCTCCCGTCGCGAGCGAGGAAGGATCCGATCCGGGCGGTGTGGGACGGGAGGTCGCCGTCACGATCGATCGCGTCGCCGCAGTCGGAGTCGCGGTCGCTCGCGTCGCCGCAGTCGGAGTCGCGGTCGCTCGCGTCGCCGAGGTCGCGGCCGGGGTTGCTCGCGTCGTCGCCGTCGGGCTCCGGGCCGTCGCGGCCGAGTACGTACACGCGGACGGCTGGCCTCGGTATGAGATAAAAACGGTCGGGCGGCCGACCTTTTATACCGGATGCCGCGGCCAGCGGGGCGTATGTCCGATCGAACACACGACTCGCGCACCGCGAACCGCCGGACGTTCAGCACCGACACCCGCGCGATCGAGGGGCTCCCGGTCCGCCTCGTCATCGCGCTCGTCGTCGGCGTCGCCAGCCTCAGCGTGATGATGGGGATGATCGGCGACATCGACGGGTTGGCCGCGACGGAGCTCGACGCGCAGCCGCAGCCGGAGGTGACCACGCCCGGGGAGCAGTCGATCGACGTCGCGGTCGTCGACCCGGACGGCTCCCGCGTCGCCGACGCGACGGTGATCGTCCGCGGCGGCTCCGCGCGGATCGACGGCGTCGTCACCGCGGAGACGAACGGCGAGGGGATCGCGACCGTCGACGTCGACCCCGAGTTGGGGCCGAACCAGGCCGACGGGACGCTCACCATCGACGTCAAGCCGCCGGCGGAGGGCGACTACGTCGACGAGCGGGGGAACACCGAGGTGCTCGTCGTCGAGGAGTGACGCCGCGGCGGCGCGCTGCGAGAGGCGGTCAGAGCTGATCGTCCCAGTCGATCCAGTCCTGCTCCCAGCCGTGTCGGCGCTGCCGGCCGCGCTCGGCGCGCTCGGCGTCCTCGCGGCGGGTCCGGTTGCGTTCCGTTCCCGGCTGTTCGCCGTCGACGAGCATCGGCTGGAGCCGTGCCGGGCCGTGGGTCGCGACCGTCTCGAACCCCGGCGGCGCCGGGTCGTCCCCGTCCTCGGGGGCGGTCGACGGCTCGATCGCCGCGACGGTCTGGACGCCCGCGCCGCGCGGGTATACGATCCGGCCCCCGGACGCCAGCTGTTCGCGGAGGGGTCGCGGCGGCTCGACCACGGCGGCTTCGAGGAGGATCCGGTCGTAGGGCGCGTAGGCGGGGAGCCCGTCGGCGCCGTCCGCGCGGTCGACGAGGACGGCGCCGTAGCCGGCCGCGTCGAGGTTCGACCGCGCGGCGTGGACGGCGGCGCGGTCGATGTCGACCGCGTGGACGCGCCGCGCGCCGGCGATCGCCGCGAGCAGCGCGACCGAGTAGCCGATCCCCGCGCCGACGACGAGGACCGAGTCGCCCTCGTCGGCGTCGAGCGCGGTGAGCAGTCGGACCAGCGTCGCGAGCGAGAGCGAGTGAGGGTCGTCGCCGTCGACGGCGCCCCCGCGGGGCGAGTCGTCGACGAAGGGGTCGCGGGGGACGCGCTGAAGGGCGGTCAGCACGGGCGGCTCGATCGGCTCGCCGATCTGGTGTTCGAGCCCCTCGATCATGTCCGCCCGGAGCGACGCGTCGTCCATGCGCCGTCTCGGGACTCGGTCCTCTAAAACTGTGCGTTCGGCCGCCCGCCTACCGCATCGGGACGAACCGCACGCCGCCGTGGTCCTCGCGGTCGATCCCGTCCTCGCGGGGGGTGAGCCGGACGAGCCGCTGGCGACCGCGCTCGCTGACGGGCGCGACGACGCGGCCGTCCGTCTGGACGCGGTCGACGACGGCGTCCGGGACCGCCTCCGGCGCCGCGCAGGTGAGGTACGCGGCGTCGAACGGGGCCGCGTCGGCGAAGGCCTCGCGCCCGTCGCCGGCCGACACGGTCACCTCGTACCCGAGGCGGTCGAGGCGGTCGCGGGCGGCGGCCGCCAGCTCCGGGACGCGCTCGGCCGAGAAGACGTTCCCCGGGCCGACGACCTCGGCGACGACCGCGGCGTGGTAGCCGCAGCCGGTCCCCACCTCGAAGACGCGGTCGCCGCGCTCGACGTCGAGCAGGTCGGTCATCATCGCGACCATGTGCGGCGCGCTGACCGTCTGCCCGTGGCCGATCGGGAGCGGTCGGTCGGCGTACGCCGACCCGCGCACCGACTCCGGAACGAACTCGTGTCGCGGGACGGCACCGATCGCCGACAGCGTCCGCTCGCTCGCGTCAAGGCGGTCGCGGAGCGCGTTCACCAGGTCGCGCCTGGCGGCCGCGTGGTCGGCGTCGTTCATACGGAGAGTTACCACGGGGTCCGTGGAGAAAGCATCGGCCGGAAAGAGCGGGGGTCGGCTCGACCGCGACGCATCGAGTCGTTCGGTTCGCGTCGAACACGGGTCAGTTCGCGTCGAGGACGGGTCAGTTCACGTCGATCCGGTGGCCCTCGTCCGCGTCGACGGCGTCGAGCGGGACCGCCACCGTGAGAACGCCGTGGCGGTACGTCGCGGTCGCGTCCTCGAGGACCGCGGTCGCGGGGAGTTCGATCGTCCGAGTGACGGACTCGTGACGGCGCTCGCGGCGGAGGTAGCGTCGGTCCTCGTCCTCGCGTTCCGTGTCGCGCTCGCCGGAGATAGTCAGCCGATCGCCGCTGGCGCGAACGTCGATCTCCTCGCGGTCGAAGCCCGGGAGGTCGGCCATCACGACGAACTCGTCGTCGTACTCGGCGACGTCGATGTCGGCGGCGCGGAGGTCGCGGCCCCAGGTCCGCTCGCCGGCGAAGGGCGTGCGGCCGAGGAACTGCTCGATCTCGTCGAAGGGATTCGTCGTGTTCATAAAGACAGAAAGGCGCCGTGAGATATTAAACACAGAGTGTGGCGTGCTATCCCACGACCGCGCCGGCGTCTCGGTTAGCGGCGGCGGCGCGCTCGCGCTCAGTTGACGTCGATCGTGTGCCCGCGGTCGTCGTCGGGCGAGCGCTTGGGGAGCGTGACGGTGAGCACGCCGGCGTCGAAGGCGGCCGTCGCCGCGTCGGCCTCGACCGGTTCGGGGACCGGGACGCGGCGCGAGACGGACCGGAGGCGGCGCTCGCGCCGGTGGTAGCGGACCTCGTCGCCCTCGTCCGCGTCGTCCGCGTCGTCGCCCTCGGCGGCGAACTCGGCGGACTCCTCCCGGGAGCCGGCGATCACGAGCGCGTCGTCGCGCAGCTCGACGTCCACGTCGTCGGCGTCGAACCCGGGGAGGTCGGCGACGACGGTGATCGACTCGTCGTCCTCGATCACGTCGACGTCCACCTCGCGGGCCCCGGGGAACCGCGGGACCTCGGGCCCGGCCCCCTCCAGCGTGCCGCCGAGTTCCTCGAACTCGCGGCCCATCCGTTCGAGCAGGTCCTCGATCTCGTCGAAGGGATCGCGTCGTGTCATACGGGTCAGGATTCGAGGCGGAGCGCCTTGAACGTACTGGCGGCGGGACCGGCCCCGGGCGACAGACACTATCTGCTGGCGCCCCTGGCGATCGTATGCGCCTGTTCTGGCACCGAGGCGACGCGCGGACGCGGGACAACGCCGGCCTCGCGGCGGCGGCCCGCGAAGGAACGGTCGTTCCCGTCTTCGTGTACGACGCGGACCTGCTCGCGACGGTCGGCGCGCGTCAGCGCGCCTTCTTCCTCCGGCACGTGAAGCGCTTAGAGGAGCGGTATCGAGAACTCGGGAGCGACCTCGTCGTCCGCGCGGGCGACCCGGACGATGTCCTCGTCGACCTCGCCGACGAGCACGACGCCGAGGCGGTCGTCTACAACGAGCACTACCGGCCGGCCCGCCGGAACCGACAGCGCGCGGTCGAGGACGCGCTCGCCGGCGCGGGCGTCGCGACGGACTCCCGGACGGACCTCGTGTTGGTCGACCCCGGGCGGCTGGAGGAGCGGTACCCGAACCACAGCCAGTTCCACGGCGACTGGGAGGCCGTGCCGAAGCGCGGGCCGTACGCGGAGCCCGACCCGGACGCGCTGGCCGACGTGCGCGACGGGAAGACGGTCCCCGAGCCCGACGCCGACATCGACCTCCCGGGCGCCGGGTACGAGGCCGCGCGCGAGCGGTTCGACGAGTTCCTCGACTACGGGATCAACTCCTACAACGACACCCGCGACGACCTCTCGCGGGCGGTCGAGGCGCCGACGCACGCGGTCTCCAGAATGTCGCCGTACCTCGCGACGGGGGCGATCGGGATCCGCGAGGTGTGGGCGGGCGCGAGCGACGTCTACGACGCCGTGACGGGCGGCGAGCGCCGCAACGTCGACAAGTACCGCTACGAGCTGTCGTGGCGCGAGCAGATGTACCACCTGCTGTACTACACCCCCGACCTCGCCGTCTCGAACTACAAGTCGTTCCCCAACGAGGTCGCGTGGCGGGAGTCGGACGCGGACTTCGAGGCGTGGACCCGCGGCGAGACCGGCTACCCGCTCGTCGACGCCGGGATGCGACAGCTGAACGAGGAGGGGTACGTCCACAACCGCCCGCGGCAGGTGGTCGCGAGCTTCCTGACGAAGCACCTCCTGATCGACTGGCGGCGCGGGGCGCGCTACTTCACGAAGCAGCTGATCGACCACGACTACGCCTCGAACCACGGCGCCTGGCAGTGGACCGCCTCCACCGGCACCGACTCCGTCGACGTGCGCATCTTCGACCCGGTGAGCCAGATGTCGAAGTACGACGACGGCGCCCGATACGTGAAGGCGTACGTCCCTGAGCTGTCGGACGTGCCGGCCGGGAAGGTCGTCGACTGGCCGACCCTCTCGCGGGCGGAGCGCGAGGAACTGGCGCCCGACTACCCGCACCCGATCGTCGACCGGAACGAGGGGTACGAGCGGGCCCAGCGCGTCTTCGAGGAGGCGCTCGGGAAGCGATAGGTGCGGCCGGGGCGGAAACGGCGTTCCGTATCCGAGTTCTTTTCACGGGAACCGGCGAACATCGCGCCCATGTCCCCCGTCACGGTCGACGACGTCGAGGCCGCGGCCGAGCGGCTCGCCGGCACCGACATCGCCCAGCGCACGCCCGTCGAGCGGAGCCGGTCGCTGAGCGAGCGGTGCGGGGCCGACGTGCGGCTGAAGATGGAGCACCTCCAGCGCACCGGCTCGTTCAAGACGCGCGGCGCGTACAACGCGATCTCGCGGGCGGTCGACGGCTCCGGCGAGGGGGCCGACGAGCCCGCGGTCGAGCGCGTCGTGGCCGCGAGCGCGGGCAACCACGCGCAGGGGGTGGCGCTGGCGGCGTCCGACGCCGGGATCGACGCGACGATCGTGATGCCGGAGTCGGCGCCGGCGGCGAAGATCGAGGCCACCCGCGCGTACGGCGCCGAGGTCGTCCTCCGCGGGAGCGCGTTCCCCGAGGCGATGGCCCACGCCCAGACGCTGACCGACGACCCCGGGACGCGGTTCGTCCACGCCTTCGACGACCCGGACGTGGTCGCCGGCCAGGGGACGCTCGGCTTAGAGGTGCTCGACCAGGTGCCCGCCGCCGACACCGTCCTCGTCCCGGTCGGCGGCGGCGGGCTCGCGGGCGGCGTCGCGACCGCGGTGAAGGCGCGCTCGCCCGAGACGCGCGTGATCGGCGTTCAGACCGAGGGCGCGTCCACGCTCTCAGAGAGCCTCGCGGCCGGCGAACTCGTCACGCGCGACGAGCCGGACACCATCGCGGACGGCATCGCGACCGGCGGGCTGAGCGACCTAACCCTCGGCCTGCTGGACGAGCACCTCGACGGCGCCCTCGTCGTGAGCGACGACGACGTGGCGAGCGCGATCCTCCTGCTCTTGGAGCGCGCGAAACAGCTGGTGGAGGGCGCGGGCGCGACGGCCGCGGCCGCCCTGTTGAACGACGACGCGGTCGACGAGCTCGACCTCGCCGGCGAGACCGTCGTCCCGCTGCTCTGCGGCGGTAACATCGACGTGACGACGCTGAAGGAGGTGGTGACCCACGCGCTCGTCGACCGCGACCAGCTGATCGAGCTCTCCGTCCGCATCGACGACACGCCCGGGACGATGGGGGAGATAGCGACCCTGATCGGCGGCGAGCGCGCCAACATCCGGACGGTGCGCCACGAGCGCAGCCGCCCGGACCTGCCCGTGGGCGACGCCGACCTCGTGTTCGAGGTGGAGACGAACGGGCCCGCCCACGTCGACCGCGTCCTAAGCGCGGTGCGCGAGGCGGGCTACGAGGTCGAGTGGACGACGCGCGAGGCGTGAGAAGCGAGGTCGGGTGTTTATAAACTGGACTGCGGTGGCGCGCGCCTCCGAGCGGCCGCCCCCGGCGGCCGCGAGGAGCGCGTGCGAGGGAGTCGGCCGACCGGAGCGAAGCGGAGGGAAGCCGACGAGGTTGGGGAGGTAAGAGGCGCGGTTGCGGTGCGGGGTGGGACTCGAAGGGGCGGCCGGGAGG
>NZ_SGUA01000023.1:0-18164 GCF_005435135.1 Halorubrum sp. ASP1
ACGAAGCCGTGGCGACGAGACGAGTGAGAGGCTGGGCGATTTGGACCTGCCGACAGGTCACCGGAGAACCCCCCAAAGCACCGGCCGGGAGGCGGGCACAGGCGACGCAAGCACCGCAGGGAGCGAGTGGAACGAGCGACTGAGGAGCGCAGCGAGCGTGTGCCCGCCTCCCGGCCGGTGCTTTGGGGGGTTCTCCGGTGACCTGTCGGCAGGTCCAAATCGACCAGACTCTCACTCGTCTCGTCGCCACGGCTTTGTATCGGCTCGCCGAACCAGTGATCATGTACGTCGAGTTCGACCGCGACACCTGCGTCGGGATGTTCCAGTGCGTCGCCGAGTGGGACGCCTTCGAGAAAGACCTGAACGACGGGAAGGCGGATCTGGCGGGGAGCACGGAGGAGGACGAGGACCTGTTCGTCGTCGAAGTGCCCGACGGGGAGGAGCTCGACGCGAAGTTCGCGGCGCGCTCGTGCCCGGTCGACGCCATCGAAGTGTACGACGACGACGGCGAACAGGTGGTGTAGCCGGTTCGAGATCCGAGAGGTTGCTGTGTGTCGAGGGAGACCACCTCCAAAGCCCCAGCCGCGACGGCTCGCGCGGCTCGGTGCGCTCCTCGACCGCTCACTCCGTTCGCGGTCTGCGGTGCTTCCGTCGCCGTGCTTCGCCCTCGCGGCTGCCCCTTTGAGTCCCGCTCCGCACAGCACAGCTACCACAGCCTCACCCTCCCCAGCCTCGCGGTTCGCTCGGGGCTCCCTCCGGTCGCCCCTCACTCACCGCGTCCCTCGCACGCGCTCCTCGCGGCCGCCGGGAGCGGCCGCTCGCAGGCGCGCGCCGGGGGAGTATGTTTGAGAAAGCGCGTCTGCTCCCCTCCGGCTTTATTTATAAGTGATCGGCCACGTCCTCGGCGAAGTACGTGATGATCAGGTCCGCGCCCGCGCGCTTGAGCGCGGTGAGCGACTCCAGCGCGGTCGCCTCTAGGTCGAGCCACCCCTTCTCCGCGGCGGCGTGGAGCATCGCGTACTCGCCGGAGACGTTGTACGCGGCGATGGGGCGGTCGAACTCTCGCCGGAGGTCCCCGACGACGTCGAGGTACGGCAGGCCGGGCTTCACCATCAGCACGTCCGCGCCCTGCTCGGCGTCGAGACGAGCTTCCCGGAGCGCCTCGCGGCGGTTCGCGGGGTCCATCTGGTAGTGCCGGCGGTCGCCGAACGCGGGCGCGCCGTCGGCCGCGTCGCGGAAGGGGCCGTAGAAGGCGGACTCGTACTTCGCGGCGTAGCTCAGGATGGCCACGTCCTCGTGTCCCGCCTCGTCGAGCGCCGTGCGGATCGCCCCCACCTGCCCGTCCGCCATCGCGGAGGGGGCGACCACGTCCGCGCCCGCGTCGGCCTGCGAGACCGCGGTGCGCGCGAGCAGGTCGAGCGTCTCGTCGTTCTTCACGGTGAGCGTCGGGTCCGACTCGGCGGTCTCCTCGATGACCCCGCAGTGGCCGTGGTCGGTGTACTCACAGAGGCAGACGTCGCCGATCACGGTGGCGTCGGTCTCGGCCGCGATCCGGCGGATCGCGCGCTGGACGACGCCGTCGTCGGCGTACGCCCGGCTCCCGGACGCGTCCTTCGACTCGGGGACGCCGAAGAGGATGACGGCCTCGACGCCGGTCTCGCCGATCTCGGCGACGCGGTCGACGGCCTCGTCGACGGGCACGCGCTCGTGGCCGGGCATCGTCTCGATGGGCACGCGCTCGTCGGTCGTCGCGTCGACGAAGACGGGCGCGACGAGGTCCGACGCCGAGAGGTCGGTCTCGGCGACGAGCGGGCGAACGCCGTCGGTCCGGAGGCGCCGCGGCCGGTCCGTGAGGTCCATGCCGACCGGTTGGTCCCGTGCCGCCTTTTACCGTTCGTCTCGGTCCGGCTACTCCGAGGACTCGATGTCGATCCGGTCGCGGAGCTCGGCCAGCTCGTCCGACTCGGCGAGCTCCTCGACGCGCTGTTTGAAGTGGGACTCGCAGAGGCCGACGACCACGCCGCGCTGCTCCGCCTCGTACGTGGCCTCCCGGTCGCAGTAGTGGCACCGCATACGCGTCACTCCGTCCGGCGCGGGCTTAATCCTGTTCGTCGGGCGCCGTGACGGGGGACGACCGGACGGGGACCGGTTCGGGGAGCCGTTCGCGGACGGCCTCGAACGCCGATTCCGTCAGCCCGGCGACCCCGAGGGTGCGCTCGTGCGCGTCCGTGCCGCCGGTTCTGAGCAGGCCGGCCTCGGCGGCGACGCGGTCGATCCGCTCGTCGTCGACGGCGCGGCCGTACGGGTAGAAGCGCTCGATCGCGCCGATCGCGTCGCGGTCGCGGGCGACCCCGAGCGCCTCGTCGACGCGCTCGTACCGGAACGGGTGCGCGAGCCCGACGAGCGCGCAGGCGTCGGCGAGCAGGTCCAACCCCTCGTCGAGCGGAGTCACCTCGCGCGCGACGTAACACGGCCCGTCGTTCCCGATCAGCTCGTCGAAGGCGCCGGCGTAGTCGTAGGGCGCGTCGGACTCCTCGATCGCCCGCGCGATGTGCGGGCGCCCCAGTCCCTCGCGGGGCGCCACGTCGAGGTCGACGCCGAGCCGGTCCTCGACCGCGTCGAGGATGGCGGCGCCGCGCTCGCGGCGGTCGCGCTGGAGGCGCTCGACCTCCGCGTCGAGCGCGTCGGTGTGTTCGACGCCGTACCCGAGGAGGTCGAGGCGCTCGAAGCCGGCGTCGACCCGGAGTTCGATCCCCCTGACGATCCGAACGCCGTCGCGCTCGACGACGGGCGCGTCGAGTTCGGGGTGGATCCGGTCGTGGTCGGTGACGGCGACCCAGTCGACGCCGGCCTCGCGGGCGGCCGCGGGCACCTCGTCGAGCGTCAGGGTCCCGTCCGAGACGGTCGTGTGCGCGTGGAGGTCGGCGACGACGGAGTCGACGGAGTCGGCCTGGGCAGCGGAGTCCGCCGGTTCGGCGGAGTCGGTCGATCCGGCGGAATCGACGGAATCGGCGGATTCTGGGGGCATGGGAGCGAATAGCCCGCCCCGGCACTAAGCGACGGCGGTCCGGTTCGCGGCCGCGGAACTCGCATATAAGGAGGTATAAGGTATCCCCTCCGACTAAGGTCGTACATGGACAATCATTAAGAACCATCGGCGGTTTTCAGCTGTTGATGCGCTTGAACGGCGTCGACGACCGACTCGAACGGCACCAGTACCCGACCACCTCTGAGGAGATCATCGCGGCTCACGGCAACGCGACCGTAGAGCTCGCGAACGGGTCCGAGCGGCTCGGCGACGTCTTGGAGCGGTTCGGCGACCAGACGTTCGAGGACGCGGAAGACGTGTTCACCACGCTCCGGGCCGGCGTCTGTCACCGCGGCGTCGGTCGCCGGTTCTACTCGGACCGCGACCCGACCACCGACGCGGAGGACGGGCCCGCGCCAGTCTCGTTCTGACGCGGCGAACCGCGCGAAGTCCATACCCTTCTTTCCGAAGCCCGACCGCGGAGCGTCGCCGATCCGCAGATTCCGGACGCCGCGACCCGCGACGCGGCTACGACACGCCGTCGACGACGAGCGACGCGACTGCGACGCGGCTACGACACGCCGTCGACGACGCCGGAGAGGTCGAGCGGGACCGACCCCTTCCGGTACCCCTCGATCGACCCGTCGGGCTCGGCGCGGTACACGACCGCGGGCTTGTGACGGACCGCGGGCTCGGCCGCGCGCACGGCGGCCCACTCGTCGGCGGGGAACGACGAGCAGTCGACGAACAGCGTGACGCCGCCCGCGTGGGCCGCGAGCTGGCCGCTGGTCTTCGTCTCGGCGGTGTCGCGGACGGCCGCGACGGGGTCGTTCGCGGAGCGGCCGGCGGTCGGCTGCGGGCGCGTCACCTCGACGAGGTGGCCGGCGCCGGTCGCGGGATCGGTCGCGCGGAAGTCGAGCGAGTGCCCGGTCGTCACCTCGATCTCCGGCGTGATCTCGTACCCCGCGTCGGAGAGGATCCGGGCCGCGGCGAACTCGGCTATCGCCGCGCTCATGCGGACGAGGTCCCGCGACGCGGAGGTGCCGAGCTTCCCGGCCATGACCTCGCGGTAGTCGTCCAGCGTCCCCGGCCGGAGGGTCTCCTCGACGAAGCCGGTGCCCGCCTCGCGGGTCGCGTCCGGGAACCCGGCGGCGTGGTCGCGGAAGAACGCCCGGCTCGTCTCCGCGCCGTCCTTCGAGCAGAACACCGGCAGGAAGTACCACGAGACGTGCGGGTAGTCGGCCAGCCACGGCTCGTCGTCGTGGAGCCCGGCGAGGAGCTCGCGCTGCGCCCACCGGGAGACCGGGTAGGGCGCCTCGTCGAACCCGTACTTGTCCGTCCGCCAGAGCTCGCTCGGGGTCTCCGTGTTGCCCAGCCAGTACCCGACCGGGCCGCCGTCGGCGCCGGTCGGCGGGTCCGAGTCACTGTCGGTCCAGCAGAAGAGCGCGAACGACCCGTCGTCCATGTCGAACCGGCGCGCCTCGTAGTCCGGCGGCGGGGCGAACCACGGGTCGCCGGCGGTCGCTCCGAGGTTCTCGTCGAGGGGGCGAGCGAGCTGCGACCGGACGCGGTCCGCCGTCCACCGACCGGGCGAGCGCCTGAAGCGGAGCGGTTGTGCCACGCCCGTTCGGTATCACGCCGCGCGGTTAATCGATTCCGGTGGCCGGCCCCGAACGTTCACGGTCTTTAACGTTTACCGACAGGTATATTACAGGAAACGGCCAAGTGTAGTCGTACCATGTCAATGGGTGCCTATGACGAGACCGAACACGAGCGTCGCGAGAAGAAGACCAGCGAAGTCGACGCCGACTTCGACGCGGAGCGGCCCGAGTACTCCGGCTCCCTGACCTACGACTCGGGCGACTCGACGGAGGCACTCCTCGACAAGTTCGAAGAGCTTCAGGGCGAGTGACGCGGCCGCGGCGACGCCGCGTTTTCTGATTCTGTTCTCAACCGCCGAGTACGAAGCCGTAGGCGACGACGACCGCCGAGTGGCGACGCCGCGAGCGACGGCTCAGGTGAGCCAGATCGCGAGCGAGCAGACGACGGCGACGGCGATGACGTGCCCGACCACCGCGCCGAGCAGCACGGGCTCGGTGAGCAGGAACGGGACGAGCGCCAACTGGACGAGCGAGAAGCCGATGTTCTCGGCGTCGAGCCGGCGGACGGTCGCCCGCTCCTCGTCCGGGAGGTCGACGTGGACCGCGCGCCACAGCGCCACGACCGCGCTCCACCACGAGGTGCCGATCCGGTAGGTCAGGTCCCAGAGGACGAGCAGCGTGAGGTAGACGACGGGGAGCGGGGGGTCGTCCCCGAACAGCCGGTCGATGAGGGTCGGCCCGCCGGTCGCGTCCCACGCGAACAGGTAGGTGAGCAGCGCGATGAACGCCAGCACGCCCAACACGATCTCGATGCTCGACCCGAACAGCAGGCGCTTGTGCTCGGGCGGCGTGCCGAGCAGCCGGTTCTTCGCCCCGAGGCGGTGCATCTCGACGCTGCCGACGGCCGCGACGACGACCGCGACCGTCCCGGCGACGACGGCGTCCCAGGTCCCGTAGTACCAGCCGAGCGCCACCACGCCGACCTCGAAGATGGCGAACTGGAGCGCGACCGCCAGCGTGCGCGAGACGTCGAGTCCCGGGATCCCGCCGACGAGGCTCTCGTACACCCACGTCTCCCCGTACTCGCGGCTCACGGCGAGACCCCGGGCAGCGCGCTCAGCGGCGACGCCTCCGCGTTCTGCGACTCGGTCAGCGCCCGGGCGACCGCGAGCTCGAAGGGCGTGCGCTCGACGGGCACCAGCTCCCGGATCCGGTCGTCCTCGACGATCACGGTGTTGCGGAGCCCCTCGACCAGCGACCGGGCGAGGTAGGGGTTCACGTCGGTGACGAGCCGGAGCCACCGGGCTGACAGTCCGGGGCTCAACACCGGGACCCGCACGATCCGGAGGGAGTGGCCGAGCTGGCGCCTGGTCCGGCGGAGGATCTCGGCGTATGTCAGCACTTCCGGTCCTCCGATCTCGAACGTCTCGCCGGCGGTCTCGGGGGCGGAGAGGACCCCCGCCAGATACGCGATCACGTCGCCGATCGCGATCGGCTGGCACAGCGTGTCGACCCACTTCGGCGTGACCATCACGGGGAGTCGCCGAGCGAGCCCGGACACCACCTCGAAGCTCGCGCTCCCGGCGCCGATGATGATCGCGGCGCGCAGCGTCGTGAGCGCCGGGTCGCCCTCGGCGAGGATCCGCTCCACCTCGCGGCGCGACCGGAGGTGCTCGGAGAGCTCCTCGCGGTCTTCTCCGAGCCCGCCGAGGTAGACGATCCGGTCGATCCCGGCGGCCGACGCGGCCGCAACGAAGTTCCTCGCGCAGTTCCGGTCGCGCTCCTCGTACCCCGGGCCGCCGTCCATCGAGTGGACGAGGTAGTACGCGGCGTCGACCGCCTCGCCGTCGAGTTCGAACGCCGGGGGGAGCGTCTCCGGTTCCAGGAGGTCGCCCTCGACGACCGAGACGCCCTCGGGCGCGTCGTAGCCGTCGGCGTCGCGGACGAGCGCGACCACGTCGTGGCCGCGCGAGAGGAGCGTCGGGACGAGTCGGCTCCCGACGAATCCGGTCGCGCCGGTGACGAGCACTCGCATACCGTCTCCTGGGGCGGAACGACCATAAGCCTCGGCCCCCGGACCGATCGCTAGAAGTGCCCCCGGGTTCCTCCTCCGGTATGCGCGCAGGCGAGTTCGAACCGGTCCGCGGCGTCGAGGACCTGTACGTCCACGACACCGGGATGTTCGACACCGACGAGTACGGCGCCGTTTACGTGTACGACGCCGAGCGACCGATCGTGATAGACACGGGGACGGGGGCGAACCGGGAGTCCCTGTTCGAGAGCATAGAGGCGATCGGGATCGACCGCGAGGAGCTCGCGTGGATACTCCCGACCCACGCCCACCTCGACCACGCGGGCGGCGCCGGGTACCTCGCGGAGCGCTATCCGAACGCCGAGGTCCGGGTGCCCGAGAAGGGCGTCCGCCACCTCGTCGACCCCGACGCGCTCGTCGCCGGCACCAAGTCGGCGGTCGAGGAGCAGTGGGAGTACTACGCCGAGCCGCGGCCGGTCCCGGACGAGCGGATCGCGGGCGTCGCCGACGGCGACCGGATCGACCTCGGCGACCGCGAGCTCGTCGTCCGCGACGCGCCGGGGCACGCCCCCCACCACGCGGTCTACCACGACCCCGACGCGGACGTGGTGTTCGCCGCCGACGCCGCCGGCATCTACGTCCCCGCGGTCGACGCGGTGACCCCGACGACGCCGCCGCCCCAGTTCGACTTCGAGCAGTGCCTCGACGACATCCGGCTGATCGAGGAGATCGACCCCGAGACGGTCTGTTTCGGTCACTTCGGGCCGCGGACCTGCGACGAGGCCCTGATCGGCGAGGCGAAGCGAGCGTACGTCGAGTGGGTCGAGCGCGTCAGGGAGAAGCGCGCCGAACTCGGCGACGACGAGGCGGTCGTCGAGCACTTCGAGTCGGCGAGCCGCGACGTCGACTACTGGAACCGCGAGCGCGCGCGGGCGAACGCGAGCCTGAACGCGAGAGGCGTGTTAACGTACCTCGACCGCGTCGGCGACGAGGCGTGACTCGTCGGAGGGGGGGAAGGGCAGGAAAGCGACTCAGCGGGAAGCGGCGACGGAGGCGCGGACCCGGCGAGAGAAACGCCCTAAACCCCGCCGCCCGTAGGCCGCGGCAGATGGGCATCTTCGACACGATCCGGGCCGTGCTCGGGACGAGCGCCGAGACCGACGCGACCCGCGAGGCGGACCCCGAGGACCTCTTCGGGATGTCGACCGCGTACATGACGATGGAGGCGGACCTCCGCTACGACCACTGCGGCGAGGCCGCCCTGTGCTTCTCCGGGATGGACAGCACGCGCTTCGACGAGGCGGTCGAGACCGTCGAGGCCATCCTGGAGGCCGGCGAGATCGACACCGGCACCGGCTTCCACCGGTACGAGGACGACCACGGCTACCAGTGGTTCGTGCTGGAGGACGACGACCCCGAGGACCTGGTGACGAGCGTCCACTTCGCGGCCGACCAGTTCATCGAGGAGGGGTTCGGGTCGCGGCTGCTCGCGGCCGTCTTCGGCTTCGAGAACGACGACGGTCCGGTCTACTGGATCTACTCGTTCCGCCGGGGCGCGTACTACCCGTTCGCGCCGCGGGGGACGAACGACCGGAACCAGCGGGTCGAGTTCAAGCTCCAGTCCGTCCTGGACGGCGAGCTCGGCTTAGAGGACGACGAGTCGTACTGGTACCCGCTGTGGCCCGACGCGCCCGGGAGCCACCCGTGGGAGTGACCGCCGAGCCGACGGTGGTCCGATGAGCGACGGCCGCGGCCCGACCGGCGGGCCGGAACTCGGCGTCGGGTCCGACGCGGACGGTCGGAACGCCCCGAAGAAGCGCCTGCTCCGCGGCGTCGCCGTCCAGGCCGCGGCCGTCGCGGCGGCGGTCCACCTGCTGTGGGCGTGGCCCCGGCTCGGCTCGCCCCCGGACGCCCGCCCGTACCTCTTCCTCGCCGGAAGCGCGCTCGCCGCGGCGGTCGCCGTCGCGACGCTCCGGGCGGGCGAGTACCGTCGTCTGTACGCCCTCGGGGCGGGGACGCTCGGGACGTTCCTCGGCGGGTTCCTCGCGTGGCACGGGACCGGCGCCTCCGCGGCGCTCGCGGCCGAGCCGCTGGCGGTCGTCGCGGCGATAGCGGAGGTCGTCGGGGTCGTCGCCTTCCTCGCGCTGTACCGCCTCGCGCCGCCGACGAGCGTCGCCCTCGAACGGCGACGGGACGAGGCACCGGACGAGGCGTCGGGGGACGGGGGGGAGGGGCCGCCGTGAGCGACGCGTACCTGACGGTCGCCGAGCGCGCGACCGCGCGGTTCGAGATTCAAGGGTCGGAGTTCCTCGGCCACGTCGCGCCCGTCGACACGGTCGAGGCGGCCGAGTCGTTCGTCGCGGCGGTCCGCGAAGAGTACGCGGACGCGACCCACAACGTGCCCGCGTACCGCGTGCCCGCGGGCGAGCCGTCCGAGCGGACGCCGGGGTCGGAGCCGATGCTCAGGGAGTACTCGTCGGACGACGGCGAGCCGACCGGATCGGCGGGCAAGCCCGCGTTGAACGTGCTCCAGCAGCGCGAGGTCCGGAACGTCGCCGCGGTGGTGACGCGGTACTACGGCGGGACGAACCTCGGGGTCGGCGGGCTCGCGCGCGCCTACTCGCGCGCGGTGAAGGACGGTATCGACGCCGCCGGCGTGGTCGAGGAGCGGCCGCACCGCGCCCTCGTCGTCGAGACCGAGTACGACGACTCGGGGACGGTCCGGGGCGTGATCGAGTCGGCGGGCGTCGAGTTCGACGCCGACTACGGCGAGCGCGTCCGGTTCGATCTCCGGGTTCCTGTCGAGGAGGTCGAGGCGCTCCGCGAGCGGCTCAACGACGCGACGAGCGGACGGGTCGAGATCGGACGCTAGCGGTCGCCGGAGACCCGGAACGCGGTCCGAGGGCTCCACCTACGAGAACTTCCGGACCGTCATGTCGAGGGTGTCGAGGTCGAGGATGGGGGCGTAACCGGCGTCGGGGTCGATGTTGACGGACTTCTGGAAGTCGGTCTGGGCCTGCCAGCAGCCGGAGTTGACCGCGAGCACGTTGTGGTACTTCCCCCAGCCGAGCTTGTGGACGTGGCCGGTGTGGAACACGTCGGGCACGTCCTCGATGACGAGGTAGTCGCGCTCCTCGGGCGCGACGCGGGTGTGACCGCCGAACTGCGGGGCGACGTGGCGCTTCTTCAACAGGTGGTACATCGCCTTGTGCGGCTCGTCGTAGCTCGCCTTCTCCTCCGGCAGCTCCGCGATCACCTCGTCGAGCGAGACGCCGTGGTACATCAGGACCTCCACGCCCTCGACCGAGACGGTGGCCGGGTTCGAGACGATCCGGGCGTCGTGGACGTCGAGGATGTCCCGGATCTCGTCGTCGAAGCCCGGCTGCGGCTCGGCGAGCCGGACCGCGTCGTGGTTGCCGGGGATCATCACGACCTCGGTGTCGGCGGGCACCTCCTTGAGGTGCTCCGAGAAGGCCTCGTACTGCTCGTAGATGTCCACGATGTCCAGCTCCTCGTCCTGATCGGGGTAGACGCCGACCCCCTCGACCATGTCGCCCGCGAGGAGGAGGTACTCCACGGGGTCGGCCTCGGGGGTGTGGAGCCAGTCGGTGAACGAGTGCCACGCGTCGGCCATGAACTCGTCGCTGCCGACGTGGACGTCGGAGATCAGCGCGGCCTGGACGTGGCGGTCCGCGCCGCCCGGGCGGTGGGTCCGAGGGACGTCCGGGAAGTGGAGCGAGTCGGCGAAGAGGATGCCGGCGTCGTCCGCGAGCGACCCCTCGACGGCGACGCACTCGTCTAAGAGGATCTCGTCGACCACGTCGGCGAGGCCCTTGTCCTTCATGACGAGGGCGGGGAAGGTCCCGGTGGTGTCCTCCAACTCGATCAGCCAGTGGCCGGACTTCGTGGAGCGCACGTCGTTGACGAGGCCGATCATCGCGGCGTCGCTGCCGCCCGGCATGTCGGCGATCGCCTCCGCGGGCCGGTGGTTGACGCGGCCGCGGAGGATCTTCGAGAGCCGCTCGTAGCGGTCGCGGAACGTCGTGACGAAGTCCGTGTACTCGCCGGTCCCCGTGCTGCGCCCGGTCATGTCGTTGCCGACTTCGAGGTCGCGCAGCTCCGGGTCCCGAGACGCCCCGGAACCGGTAGACGAACGGTCCCGGTCGGCGGACGAACGGTCGTGGTCGGCGGAGGAGGAACCCGGGCCGGCGGAGGGGGAATCGGAGCCGTCGACCGCGGTCGCGGAGCCCGGCTCAGTCGCCCCCGCGTTTGGATCGGTAGACCCCTTCGTTTCGACTGGAGATTGTCCCGTTTCGTCGGGAGAGGCGTCCGATCTGTCGGCGTCACCGATCGCCTCGCGGACGTGGTCGGCGGTGATCCGGAGGGCGTCGTCGGGGGCGCGGTCGACGGCGGCCGCGACGGCGGCGGCCGGGTCGGTCGCGCCCGCGAGCAGGGTCACCGCCTCGCGCTCCGCGTTGTAGCCGCGCTCGGCGAGGGCCTTCGCGATCCGGGCGTTCGACTCCAGCGGCACGCTACCCGAAAGGGGGGTCGCGGGCAAAACCGTTCCGGAGGCGTCGAAGGAAGTCGGTGCGCGGGAGCCCGAGCCCCCGGAACGCGGGGACCCGGAAGCTTATGAACGGAACCCCCCAAAGCCGAGGTAATGGACGAACGGGATCGGCCGACGGGCTCCGACGAGTCGGCCGGTCGAGGCGGGCGGACGGACGAGGAGTCCGCGGCGGCGTCCGAGGGCTCGGACGACGGAGCGTCCGGCGAATCGGTCGACCGGTTTTCTGACGAGTCGGCCGACCGGCTTCCCGACGAGTCGGATAACCAACCCCCTGACGAGTCGGACGACCGACTTCCCAGCGAGTCCGCCGCTCCGACCTCCGTCGGCGAGGGCGACGTGCCTCCCGATTCCGAGGCCGACGCTCAGCCTCGGGACGAACCCGGGTCGCTTGGGCAGAGCGACGCCGCGACCGGACAGCGGAGCGCGTCGAGAGCGGGAGGGGAATCGGAATTCGAGTCGGGAGAGCCGACAGCGGACGAATCGCTCGTACACCGGTTCCGGCACGACCGGGAGGGCGCGCTGATGTGGATCCGGGAGATGCTGTCGAGCGTCGCCGTCGTTCTCCTGGTCGGACTGCTGCTGTTCGGCGTCAGCGGCGTGTGGCCGCCGATGGTCGCCGTGGAGTCGGGGAGCATGGAGCCGAACATGCGGGTCGGCGACCTGGTGTTCGTCACCGAACCCGGCCGGCTCGCGCCGGACGCGGCCGAAAACGGGGTCGGCGTCGTCACCCACGAGGTGGGCCAAGAGGTCGACTATCGGACGTTCGGGTCCTACGGGTCGGTGGTGATATACACGCCGCCCGGCCGGACCGGGGCGCCGATCATCCACCGGGCGATGTTCCACGTCACCGAGGGCGAGAACTGGTACGACCGCGCCGACGCGGAGTACCACAACGCCGTCGACTGCGGGTCGCTCGCTAACTGCCCGGCGCCGCACGACGGGTACATCACCCTCGGCGACAACAACGGCGCCTACGACCAGGCCAGCGGCCTCTCGCCGCCGGTCAGGGCCGAGTGGGTGAACGGAGTGGCGCGCCTCCGGGTCCCGTATCTCGGCTACATCCGGCTGATCGCGACGGGACAGGTAGAGCTGAACGAGGCGATAGCGGGGGCGGTGGGAAGCGGCCTCCCGGCGACCGGACCGGTGGGCGCTTCGACTGCGCCGGCGGCGTAGCTTCTGGGGGATCCGGTATTAAGGAAACCTCGACGGACCGAGATTAGTTGTCGAACCGCGCCTGGACGAACGGCTGCGCGTTCTCGATGTCGCCGAGCCGCGAGTCCGACAGGAGCACCGCCTCCGTCTCCTCGACGGGCACGGAGAGGCCCATCTCCTTCGTCCGGCCGTAGCGGCCCTTCGAGACGACGACGGCGTTGACGATCCCGAGCATGTCGAGTTCGCTGATGAGGTCGGTGACCCGTCGCTGGGTTAAGACGTCGGCGTCGATCTCCTCGCAGAGGCGCTTGTAGATGTTGAACACCTCGCCCGTGTTGATGTTGTGGACGCCGTTCTTTTCGAGGAGGATCACCGCGAACAGGACGATCTTGCTCTGCGTCGGGAGCGTGCGGACGACCTCGACGACGCGGTCGAGCTCGATCTTGTCCTGGGCCTGTCGGACGTGTTTCTCCGCGACGATCTCGGCCTGCGAGCGCTCTGCGAGCTCGCCGGCGGTGCGGAGGAGGTCGAGCGCGCGTCGGGCGTCGCCGTGTTCTTGAGCCGCGAAGGCGGCGCAAAGCGGGATCACGTCGTCGGTGAGCGCGTCGGGCTTGAACGCGGTGTCGGCGCGGTGCTGGAGGATGTCGCGGAGCTGGTTGGCGTCGTACGGCGGGAAGACGATCTCCTCCTCGCCGAGGCTCGACTTGACGCGGGGGTCGAGGAAGTCGGTGAACTTCAGGTCGTTCGAGATGCCCATGATCGAGATGCGCGAGCGGTCGAGCTCGGAGTTCATCCGGGAGAGGTTATAGAGGGTGTCGTCGCCGCTCTTCTCGACGAGCTTGTCGATCTCGTCGAGCATGATCACGACCACGCGCTCGTGGTAGTCGACCGCCTCGAAGAACGTCGAGTAGACGCGGTCGGTTGGCCAGCCCGTCATCGGCACCTCCTCCATCTCGTCGGCGTCCTCTTCCAGCGTCTCGATGCGGTCGTCGAGCTCGTCGACCGAGTCGAACTCGGTGTCGGCGAGGGTGGCGGCCGGGTCGCGCCCGGCGGTCTCCGCGGCGTCCGTCGCGTCGGCGCGGAGCCCTTCCAGCCGCTCTAACCGGTCGGCGATCACCGCCTGGTTCTCCTCGATGAACGTGTTCGCGAGCTGGGCGAGGACGCGGTACTGGGTGTCGGTCACCTCGCAGTTGATGTACTCGACCTCGCAGGGCACGTCGTACTTCTGGGAGGTGGACTCGAGCTCCTGGGAGACGAACTTCGCCGAGGCGGTCTTTCCGGTCCCCGTCTTCCCGTAGATGAGGATGTTCGAGGGGGTCTCGCCGCGGAGCGCGGAGACGAGGATGGTCGCCATCCGGTTGATCTGATCGTTGCGGTGGGGGAGCTCGTGCGGCGTGTACGAGGGGCGGAGGACCTCCTTGTTCTCGAATATCGGTTCGCCGGAGAGGAGGTCGTCGAACAGCCCCTGGTTGTCGTCGTCGTCGTCGAGCACGACGCCGTCGAAGTCGACGTCCGGCGACGACCGGTCGCGGCCGCCGTTGTCGAGCCCCGCCGTTTCGGGTCGAGCGTCGGTCGAGAGGGAGGCCGCGTCGGGGTCCGAGTCGGCGTCCGAGACGCCGAAGTCCGATCCCACGTCGACGCCGGTGTCGGACCCGGTCGGAGCGTCGGGGTCGAAATCGTCGACGTCGGGAGAGTCGGACCTTTCGTCCCCGGACTCGGCGGTTGCGGAGCCAGTACGCTTGACGTCGTCGGGATCGGTCGCCGAAGATCGGTTCGACGGCGAGTCCTCGGAGCCGCTGCTATGATCTGATTCGTCGCCGTCGTCCGGGTCGATGCCGCCGTCGGCCCGTGGTGTGTGATCGCCTTCGTCCATGTGAACCCCTCTGTTTCAGGTGGAGACGGCGACGGAACACCCGTCAGACGCCGTCTCCGGTCGGAAACACGCGTTCGCGGTCGGAATCGAGGCCGACCACGTCCAGTTGATACAGTCGAACCAGATGAAGAGACGGTACAAAAGTGTTCCTCTCTGGAGTTGAAACGCCCCCCTCGATCGAGGCGTCGGGGCGATGGAGGGGTCGATTCGGGTCGGACGACGCGTCGGTCGGACCTATCGGGAAACGGATCTGACTCGGACGAGGGCCGGACAGATCGCGAGGCATTTCGACGGGAACAAGACGTGTTGTGGACATCGGCCGCCGTTGCGGCTACCTCGCCCTTCGGCGATTGTCTCGGCAATGTCTGTATCCGAACCCCGCGCACCGCCTCGTTCTCGGCGATTTTGGGCCCCGGTTTCTCGCTCGGAGAGCCGCGTCGGCTGGGGATACCCCCACACCCCTTCGTTTCGGGTGGAACGACGGATAGGTGGGGTGGGGGTGTTAGGCCGTCTATAGATAGCGGCAGTTTTAATACAAATACTATACAATAGTACCCTCGACAATCTACTAAAAATTATATTAGTAGAGTTGTAGCTATTTTATTTGATCTCTGCCCTGATTTTATCTGGTGGGATTCCAACTGACACCCGAGCGGCCACCATCCGTCCCGGCAGTTCTTCGGGTTCCACCTGAAACGAAGGGGTGGGGGGGCTACCGTCCGATCCTGATAGGTCACCGACCTGTTTCGGGTAGCGACAGACCCCAGCCGGGCTACGGCGACGTCGTCCGCTTCGAGGGGTCCAACCGGCTCCGCGACGGCCGCAACGGCCGCGACCGGGCCGGTCTGCGGCTCGTCGCGGTCGACGATTCCTGACGGCACAAGACGGGCCGGAAACGACTCTTTCGACTTCTTGCCGCCTTCCTACTCGCTCCCGTTCGACTGCTCGCCTGCTCCGCTACTCTCGGTCCGTTCGAGCGACTCGAAGATGAACTCGTCCATCGCCTGCCAGGCCTCCTCGGGCGCGTCCTCGTGGCCGAGCGAGATCCGCCGCCCGCGGGCGGCGTGGATGACGTCGGTCACCAGCTGGCCCATCCGCTCCGCGTCGACGTCCCGGAAGACGCCCTCCTCGATCCCCTCCTCGACCACCTCGACGATGCCGCCGCGGATGCGATCGTAGTGCTCGTTGAACACCTCGCGGTGTTCGCCGTCGTTCTGCGCGTGCGTGTACAGCTCGTGGTACACCTTCATCCGGTCCCAGTGGCTGAACTCCTCGAACTCGGGGCCGAACATACACTGGTCGACGCGGGCTCGGAGCTCCGTCCACGGGTCCGCCCCGCCGTCGACGACCACGCTCCCCTCATACTGGTCGATGATGTGTTCGAGGAACGAGGACATCAGGTCGTACTTCCCGTCGAAATGGTAGCGGATGACCTGCCGCGTGAGGTCCATCTCCTCGCCGATGTCGCGCATCCGGAGGTCCTTGTACCCGTGCTTGCTCAGCGCGCGGAACGTCGCCTCCACGATCACCTCTTTCGTGTCCTTCGAGGAGACCGTCTCCTCGCCGGACTCGTCCGAGGGACCGTCCACCGGAGGGTCTCGATCGGACCCGTCGGCGCCGGCGTCGCTCGGGGACTCGACGGAGTCGCCCGCCGGTCCGCCCTGTGATTCGCTCATACCCACACTCTACGGGTGAGGTAGATAATACGACTGCCTCTCGATTGGCTACAACCCGGGAAAATTCAACCCCTCGATCAAATCCTATCCTCGAACATGACACGGAACATCGTGCGAAGCGGGACCGTCGTCTCCCTCGACGCTGCGACCTGTCGCGACGAGGCGAGCGCCCCCTCGACCGGTCGCGACGAGGCGTAACCGGTGACTGGTCGCGACGAGGCGTAACCGGTGACTGGTCGCGACGAGGCGTAACCGGTGACTGGTCGCGACGAGACGTGACCGGTCCCGCGTTTCGGGTCCGTCCGGCGTCGACGCTCCGGATCGGGGATGTCTGACGCAGTTCTTAAGTGAGAGCGGCGAGGACCCTACCGTAATTCCCCGAACGGGCGTCGAGCGCGCGGATCGAACGGCGTCGCGAAACGACCGCGGTGTTCGGGTCAACCACACACGGACTGGAGGTCAGGATGGGACTGCTCACGAATCTCAGAGACAGCATATCGCGGGTCACGGACGGCCTGTTCGCGGCCGACGAGCCCAAGCGGATCGGGATCTACGGACCGCCGAACGCCGGCAAAACGACCCTCGCAAACCGGATCGCACGCGACTGGACGGGTGACGCCGTCGGGCCCGAGAGCCACATCCCCCACGAGACTCGCCGGGCCCGCCGGAAGGAGAACGTGGAGATCGAGCGCAACGGGCGTAAGGTCACCATCGACATCGTCGACACCCCCGGGGTGACGACGAAGGTCGACTACAAGGAGTTCCTCGACCACGACATGGAGAAGGACGACGCCGTCCGCCGGTCGCGCGAGGCGACCGAGGGCGTCGCGGAGGCGATGCACTGGCTCCGCGAGGACGTCGACGGCGTCATCTACGTGCTCGACTCCACCACCGACCCGTTCACGCAGGTGAACACGATGCTGATCGGGATCATCGAGTCGCAGGACCTGCCGGCGCTCATCCTCGCGAACAAGACGGACTTGGAGGGGTCGGACGTCCAGCAGATCGCGAACGCCTTCCCGCAACACGAGACGATCCCGCTGTCCGCGCTGGAGGGCGACAACATGGACGAAGTGTACACCAAGATAGCGGAGTACTTCGGCTGATGCCTGGCCCGAAAGCCAACGTCGACGCCGCGGACGACCCGGACGACGGCGACGACGGCGTCCGGATCGACATGATAAGCGGCGCGCGGATGGAGGGGCTCACGGGGATGGAGAAGATCCGGCTCATCCTCGACGGCGTCCGCGAGGGCAACATCGTCATCCTCGAAGAGGGGCTCTCCCCCGACGAGGAGTCGAAGCTCATCGAGGTGACGATGACCGAGATCAGCCCCGACGACTTCACCGGCATCGAGATAGAGACGTACCCGAAGGCCGAGGCGGGCGACCAGAGCTTCCTCGACAAGCTGATGGGCCGCGAGTCGACCCAGAAGCTCACCGTCATCGGCCCGGCGAACCGCATCGAGACCCTCCACAAAGACGAGAACCTCATCAGCACGCTCGTCTCCCGCAAGTAGATGCCCCACCAGTGTACCTCCTGCGGGCGGACGTTCCCCGACGGCTCCAAGGAGATGCTGTCGGGCTGTCCCGACTGCGGCGGGAACAAGTTCCAGTTCAAGCCCGCCGGGGCCGCGGACGACGCCGGCGCCGACGCGGGCGGCCGGGCGTCCGAGTCCGCTCCCGACCGGTCCGACCGGACGGCACCGGGCCCGGACGACTCGTCGGCGCCGACTACCGACGAGCCCGCGGCCGACCGCCGTCCGACCGAGCCCGCGGACGCGGCGCCGAGCGACGCCTCCGCGAGCGTCGACGCCACGGGCGAGTCCGACGGCACCGAACAGATCGCCGACCGGAGCGACGAGGACACCGCGCAGGCGAGCGCCCGCTCGGAGGTGGTGTCGCCGGACGAACTCGACCGCGCGAGCCGCGACGTCGAGCCCGCGGAGACGCCGACGGCGGAGGAGCCCCAGCCCGGCATCGACGCGCTCCGCGACGAACTGAACGACCAGTTCGAGAGCATCCGCATCGTCAGCCCCGGGCAGTACGAGCTCAACCTGATGGAGCTGTACGACAGACAGGAGTACATCATCTCCCTCCAGGAGGACGGCCGGTACGTCATCGAGATGCCCGACGCGTGGGGCCTTCAGGACGAGTAGGGACCTCTCCGCCCCGACCCCGCGGGGCGGAGAGGTCCCTACTCGTCCTGAAGGCCCCACGCGTCGGGCATCTCGAT
>NZ_SGUA01000024.1:0-13054 GCF_005435135.1 Halorubrum sp. ASP1
CGCCGCCCCCGTCGGCCGCAACCGCCGCGACGTAGTTCGTCGTCCCGGATTCGAGCAGGTCGTCCTCGACGACCGTGCCGGGCGTGATGACCTCGGTGACCGCGCGGTCGACGAGGCCGGACGCCTGCTCGGCGTCCTCGACCTGGTCGCCGAGCGCGACGCGGTGGCCCGCGTCGAGGAGGGATTCGAGGTACGGTGCGGCGTTGTCGATGGGGATCCCGGCCATCGGGTAGTCGCCGGTCGAGTCGGACCGCTCCGTCAGCGTCACCTCGCAGACGCGCGCGACGGTCTCGGCCGCCTCGCAGAACGCCTCGTAGAAGTCGCCGACCTGGAACAGCACCAGGGCGTCCTCGTGGGCGGCACAGAGGTCGGCGTACTGCGAGAGCATCGGCGTGAGCTCCTCGCGGGCGGCCGCGATCCCGGGCGGCAGCCCCGTGGCCGTCTCTCGGTCCGCCGGTTCCATACCCCGAGTCCGGGCGGCCGCGGGCATAAACGGTGCGGAGCGGCGCGGACCGCTCCGGTCGAGCCCCCGCCGCCGGCGAGAGCCTTACAGTCCTCCGCCCCCGAGTACGGCCGTGACGAATCGAACGATCGTCGTGGGGCTCGCCGGGGCGTTCGTCGGCATGACGGCGCTGCTCGTGATCGGCGGGATCGTCCTCCACCCGATCGCGCTGGCGCTGGCGCTACCGTTCGGCGCCGTCTCCTACTTCCTCTGGTACCACGCCACCGGGCGCCTCCACGACCAGGCCCGGCGGTCGGCCGAGGCGGCGGGCCCGACGGAGCGCCAGCGCGCCAGGCAGCGCGCCCGCGCCGAGGCCAACCGGGAGCGCGCGTACCGCGCCGCCGGCACCGACGGCGGTCGCGGCGCGACCGGGCGGCGAGCGGGCGCTCGCGGACCGGGCGGGGCCCGCGACCCCCGCGACCGCGCGCCGACGGCCGACCGAATGACCGAGCGCGAGGCGTACGAGACGCTCGGGCTCGACCGCACGGCCGACAGCGAGGCGGTCCGGCGGCGGTACCGCGAGCGGGCGAAGCGGCTCCATCCGGACGGCGAGGACGGCGACGAGGAGGACTTCAAGGAGCTCAACGAGGCGTACGAAGTCCTGAAGGGGTGACGCGGAGCGCGCCCCGCGGCGGCCCGAGAGCGCGACGGTCCGGGAGCCTGACGGAGACGCCGCGGCTCACGCCTCGTCGCTCGCGGCGGCGACCGCCCGCTCCGCCTCGTCGAGGTCGGCCCGCGTGTTGACGTTCGCGAAGGTGCGGTCGGTCGTCAGCGACCGGATCGCCTCGTCGTCGACGACGGCCTCACGCACTCGATCCACCATCGCGAGCACCTTCCGCTCGCCTTGGTCGAGCGCGCGGTCGCAGGCCTCCGCGGCCGGTTCGGTCGCGTAGACGGCCTGCGTCGTCTGGAACCAGCGGTCGTCGAGCCGCGGCAGTACCGCTTCGACGCCGGGCTCTCCGGCCAGTTCGCGCAGCGCCGCGAGGAACGACGGGTCGACGAACGGCATGTCGCAGGCGACGACGGCGGCGTACGGGTCGGTCGCCGCGCGGCAGGCGTTCCGGATCCCCGCCAGCGGGCCCAAGTCGGGCTCCTCGTCGAGCGCCCAGCGAACGGGGAGCGGGACTCCCGACAGCGCCTCGGCGAGCGCCTCGCGCTGGTCGGGGCGGCAGTTGACGACGAACTCGTCGACGACCGGGTCGCCGCCGCTGGCGCGGTCGGCGCCGGGGGGCACCGGGTCGTCGGCCCCCGCGAGCCGGTCCGCGACGCGGCGGATCATCGGCACGCCGGCGATCGGCGCGACGGCCTTGTCGGCGTCGCCGAAGCGCGTCGAGCGGCCGCCGGCGAGGATGGCTCCCGTGGTCACGGCCGCGGCTTGGACGGCGGGGGACTTCGCGGTTGCGGTGGTCGGGGGACGGGGCGGTGGCGGGGCGGAAGGCAGCGCCCGGGCCGGCGGGAGCGTCCCGAATTCGTTCGGGCCGGGAACGCCGCGCTCGACGCTCCATCCGCCCGAAAGCGACCCGTTAAGTGGCCGGCGCCCCAACCGATATCCATGCCAGAGGCAACGGATCTGGAGGAGCTGAAGCGGGGGACCGAGCTGGTCAAGCGCGGCTTCGCGCAGATGCAGAAGGGCGGCGTGATCATGGACGTCGTCAACCGCGAGCAGGCCCGCATCGCGGAGGACGCCGGCGCGGTCGCCGTGATGGTCCTCGAACACGTCCCGGCGGACATCCGCAAGCGCGGCGGCGTCGCGCGGATGCCCGACCCCGAGCGCGTCCCGGAGATCATCGACGAGGTGTCGATCCCGGTAATGGGCAAGTCCCGGATCGGCCACCGAAAGGAGGCGGAGATCCTGGAGTCCCTCGGCGTCGACATGATCGACGAGTCGGAGGTGCTGACGCCCGCCGACGACGAGTACCACACCGACAAGCGCGACTTCACGTCGCCGTTCGTCTGCGGGGCCCGGAACCTTCCGGAGGCGCTCCGCCGCATCCGCGAGGGCGCGGCGATGATCCGGACGAAGGGCGAGGCCGGCACCGGCGACGTGAACCAGGCCGTCAAACACCAGCGCACCATCAAGAACCAGATCCGCACACTCACCGGCCTCAACTACGAGGAGCGCGAGAAGTGGGCCCGCGAACACGGCGCCCCGCGCGACCTGGTCCACGAGACCGCCGAGGCCGAGCGGCTCCCGGTCGTCAACTTCGCGGCCGGCGGTATCGCGACGCCCGCCGACGCCGCGCTGATGATGTACCACGGCTGCGACGGCATCTTCGTCGGCTCCGGCATCTTCGGCGCGGAGGACCCCGAGGCGATGGGTACCGCCGTCGTCGAGGCCGTCAACAACTGGGACGACCCCGACGAGCTCGCCCGGATCGCGAGCGGCACTGGGAAGGGGATGAAGGGTCAGTCCAATGAGGACATGAAAGAAGAGGAGAAGCTCCAGAGCCGCGGCGTTTAAATAGCCGATTCCGATTGGGGTGGCGGCTTTCATATACCAACTGCTGTGGCGCGTGCCGGTGAGCGGCCGCCATCGGCGGCCGTGAACCGCACGCGCGAGGGACGCCGCGAGCGACCGGAGGGAGCGAGCGGCAGCGAGGCGCGACGCGTCTCTGGCAGCCGGCGGCGCAGCCGCCGGCGACGAGGCTGGGGAGGCGTGAGGCTGCGGCGCGGAGCGGTGCGGGGCGGGACGCAAAGGGGCAGTCGCGAGGGCGGCGGAGGCGACGCAAGGACCGCAGGGAACGAGCGGAGCGAGTGACTGAGGACCGCAGCGAGCGTGCGCCGCCCTCGCGGCTGGGGCTTTGGAGGTGTTCGATACCGATCCGCAATCAACGAACTATAAGCGACCGACCGAGTTTATTTGGACCCGCTCGTTCGCGTCGACAGCCGACTAACGATCACTCCGACCGCGTACCCGACGAGGCCGACGACGACCGCGAACTGTAGCCCGAGTCTGACACCGATTTCGATCCCGCCGAGCAGTTCCGCACGCGCGGATTGGTACCCGTATCCCACCATTCGCGGGTACGAGTACCGGCCCGCGCCCGTCCAGTTACCCGTGAGATAGCCGACGAGCGGGGGGAAGGCGAACCACCAGAACCCGACGAGCCACAGCGATCCGACGGTCGGAACGAGGCCCGCACCCGCGATCCCCGCCGCGACGGCGATCCCGAGCGCAAGCGCGATCCACCAGAGGGAGATCCCGGTGTTCAGTCCGACGGCGAACCCGACGGAGGCGAGCAGGAGGAGCCCGACCACCGCCAGCGGGAGCGCCGTCCTCGCCGGAGAACCGCCGATGAGATGCGGAGACAAGCGGACGTCTCGGAGGGCCATAATCGCTGATTGTCCCGCCGCGCGCAAAAGCCGTTTGGGCCGGAAGTCGGTCGGACCACGGGGAGGGCGGTCGACGAAGTCGCCGGGGACGCCGCTCACCGCACGTCGTCGTCGTATACCCACGCTCCCACGACCTCTTCGTCGCCGTCGCGACGCCAGCGGACCGTCACGAGGTCCGGGAACCGGATCCGTATCCGCAGCGTCTCCCCGTTGATCGCGTCGTCGGGTCCGAGGTCGTCGTCCAGTTCGGCCCACGCGACGGTGTCGTTCTCGCCCGCCTCGTAGTCCACGCTGACGTTCGTGACGAACACGTCCCCGGCGCGGAGCCGTTCGGTCCCGCCGGTGTGTTCGATCACCAGTCTGCTCGCCACGTCGTCTGCCCTCTGATGCTCGAACGCGAAACAGGCGAGCTCCTCGCAGTCCGTCAGTTCGCGATACCCGATGGCACCGAATCCGACCGCGCCCGCGCCGAGGAGGAGGACCGCTCGTCGCTTGGGGGACATGGCTCGGGCCGGGACGCGGCGATACATGGGCGTTTTGCCTGAGTCATCGACTCTTATAAATAGCTGATAGTGAATCGACGGGGAACACCGCCAAAGCCCCAGCCGCTCGGCTATACGTGATCGCTCACTCTGCGGTGAACTCCTCCAAAGCCCCAGCCGCGAGGGGGTCGCACACTCGCTGCGCTCCTCGCTCGCTTCGCTCGCTGCGGTGCTTACGTCGTCTGCGACCCCCTCGCGGCTGCCCCTTTGAGTCCCACCCCGCACGGCGACCGCAGCCTCACGCCTCCCCAGCCTCGGCGGACGGCCCGGCGCGGGCAGAGCCGCGCCGGGCCGCCGCCTCCCTCGCGGGCGGCTCGCGCCCTCCGGGCGCTCGCCGGCGCGCCGTTCGGAGTTTAAATGGTCGAGACGATTCGGATTATCGGGCACCCCACAGAATCAGTTCCGCAGCGCCTCGACCGGGCGCTGGTTGGCCGCCTTCCACGCGGGGTACGCGCCGCTGACGAGCCCGACGCCGACGCCGAACACGAGCGCGAGGAGGAGGTAGTACCCGTTCGTCGGGTCGATCACGAGCGCGGCGTCGACGGCGGGCGTCGCGAGGACGAGCCCGGCGACGAGCAGGACGGTGAGCAGCGTGCCGGCCGCGGCGCCGGCCGCGCCGATCAGGCCGGCCTCCGCGAGCAGGACGCGGAGCACGTCGCGGCGGGCGACGCCGACCGCGCGCATTACCCCGATCTCCTGTCTCCGCTCGACGGTGCTCATCAACATCACGTTGAGGATTGAGACGCCGGCGACCACGAGGGAGATGGCGCCGAGCCCGAGCAGGAACGTCGAGAGCAGGTCGAAGAACTCGTTGATCTCGTCGACGAGGGCGGCCAGCTCGAACAGGTCGACGCGCTCCTCGCGGGCGTTCACCTCCTCGCGGATGGCGTTTGCGGCCGCGCGCGCCTCGGCGCCGGTGTCGGAGATGACGAGCGCCTGCGCGTAGCCGTCCGCCGAGAAGGCCGACTCGGGGAGGAAGACGGCGTCGTCGGGCGCCACCGGGCTGAACGTCTGGCTCTCGACTAACACCGCGATCACCCGGACCTGCGAGCCCGCGATCTCGACGGTGTCGCCCGCGCCGGCGTCGAGGTCCGCGGCGATGCCCGCGCCGAGAATCGCCCCCTGCCGGTGTCGCTCGGGGAGCCGGCCCTCGGCGGCCTCGTACGCCAGCGCCGGCTCCTCGATCCCGTACACGGTCGCGAACGTCTGGTCGCCCTGCCGCGCGACCGTGGCGCTGTCCGAGTACAGCGGAACGACTGCGGGCTCGCCCACCGCGCGCCGGATCGAGGCCACGTCCGCGTCCGACAGCGACTCCACGCCGGCGTCGGCGTTCGGCGAGACGACGACCTGCGTGCCGATGTCGCCGATGGCGTCGTCGGCGCCGAGCGCCAGCACGTTCCCGAAGATGCCGAGCGCGGCGACCGCGAGCACGCCGATACAGACGCCGAGCACCGCCAGCACCGTCCGCACGCGGTTCCGCCGCAGGTTCCGCGACGCCATCGACACCGCGGGCCGCCAGCCGCGGAGCCAGCCGGCGGATCCGGCGCCCGTCCGGTCGCCGTCGCTCATCGGTCGTCCCCCGCGTCCGGCAGCCCGCCGGTCAGCACGCCGTCGGTAAGGTCGACGACGCGGTCGGCGTACTCCTCGACGAGCGGGTCGTGCGTGACCGCGACGACGGCGACCCCCTCGGCCTTGACGCGCTCGAACTCGCCGAGGATCGACTCCCCCGTCTCGGTGTCGAGGTTCCCCGTCGGCTCGTCCGCGAGCAGCACGGCGGGCTCGTTGATCAGCGCGCGGGCGATGGCGACGCGCTGCTTCTGCCCTCCGGAGAGCTCGCTCGGGTCGTGGTCGAGGCGGTCGCCGAGCCCGAACCGCGCGAGCAGGTCGGCCGCCCGGCCGCTCGCGTCGCCGGGGTCGAACGCGGTCGGCATCGCGACGTTCTCGACGGCCGTCAGCGTCGGCAGCAGGTGAAAGTCCTGGAAGACGAACCCGATCGACTCTTTCCGCGCCCGGGTCCGCTCGGCGACGGAGAGGTTCGTCACGTCGGTCCCGTTCAGCAGGCGCCGGCCCGCGGTGGGGTCGTCGAGCAGCCCGAGCACGTTCAGCAGCGTCGACTTCCCGGAACCGCTGGGGCCGACGACCGCGACGAACTCGCCGGGCCGAACCGCGAAGTCGACGTGATCGAGCGCGACGACCGGATCGCCGCCGCCGCTCGGGTAGCGCTTCACCACGTCCCGCAGCGCGACGCCGAACTCGGCGTCGCCTGCGGAGTCCGTCGTTCGGTCGACCGCACCCTCGGCGGTCACGGCGTCGTCCCTCGCGTCGACTCCGGAGTCGTCGTTCACCGCGTCGACCTCGGAGTCGCCGTTCACCGCGTCGCCCGTCGCGTCGGCCGCGGCGTCCCCGCTCACGGCGCCGACCCGCCGCGTCGCCGCCCCGTCGACCCGCCGATCCGCCCGGTCCTGACCGCGAGGCCGACCGCGCCGGCCAGGCCGACGAGCGCGAGGCCGCTCGCGACCGCGCCAGCGGCGCCCACGCCGCCGACGCCGATCCGACCGAGCGTGCCGCCGCTCTCCCCGTCGTCGTCGGCCTCGGGCGCCGCCACCGTCAGCGTCTCCGTGTACCGGACGCCCCGCTCGGTGTAGGTGACGCGGATCGGTATCTCGTCGGCGACGGAGGCGTTCACCGCGGTCGTCAGGTCGAACCCGACGAAGTCGCTCGCGCCGAGGGTGCCGACGAAGTACTCGCCGCCCGCGGCGGTCGGCTCGACGCCCGGCGCGTCGCCGACAGAGACGACCGCGCCGGTCATCTCGCCGCCGCCGGCGTTGCCGAGGTTCGCGTCGACGACGACGCCGTCGGCGGTCTCGCGCACGGTCGCGTCGGTGACGGTCGGGGCCGCCTCGCGGACCGGGTACGTCACCGTCGACTGCGCGCTGCGGTCCGCGCCCCGGTCGTCGAACCGGTCCGTGTCGGCGCGGAAGGCGGCGGTGACCGTCACCTCCGACCGCCGGTCGAGCGGGCCGAGGTCGACGATCACCCGCCGCTCCTCGCCGGGCGCGACGTCCTCGACGACGAACGGGCCGACCGAGACGGTCCGCTCGTCGCCGTCGACCGCGGTCCCGACCGCGCGGAGGCTCACCCGGTCGGCGGTCGTCGTGCCGGTGTTGACCACCGTCACCTCGACGGGCGAGTCGGCGACCGGGGGCGCGTCGCCCTGGCCGTCCGCGTCGCCGGTGTCGAGGCCGCCGCCACCGCCGAAGATGCCCTGGATGCCGCCGACGCCGAGGTCGCCGGCCGAACTCTCACTCCCCTCGTCGCTCTGGAGGTCCTCTGGGTCGAGCGCGCGGGTCCGCAGGTCGAGCGCGACCTGGGTCGGCCGGACCTCGATCACGGTGTCCCGGCTGACGGTCACGAACTCGCCGGTCGTCGACTGGTTCGCGACCGCCTCGACGGTGAGCCGCTTCGCGCCCGGCTCGTCGAACGACGTCCACAGCGTCGCGTCGAGCGAGTCGCCCGCCGAGAGCGCGCCGACGCCCGTGACGCTGTCGAGCACGTCGCCGTCGGCGTTCCGGACGCGGACCGTCGTGACGTTCGCCGCCGCGTCGCTGCCGCCGGAGTTCGAGACGGTGACGTTCAGCGCCGTCCGCTCCCCGACGGTCGGGTCGCTCGGGGAGGCCCCCACCTCGCCGACGGTGATCCGCGCGTCCGGGACCGCCGCCGCGCCGCCCGCCGCGAAGGCCCCGCCGATCGTCGCGAGAATGGTCACGGCGGCCAGTAGCGCGGCCGCGGATGGTGTACGAGTCAAGGTCAGACAATTTACGCGATACCCGTGGATATATCCGTCGGCGACGGAAGCGACGCGCGCGCCGCCTCGCAGCGGCGGGCGCGACGGAAACTCCATCGGCGGTCGTTCGGGGGCAGGGGGCCGCCGGGCTCGGGGTTTCGGCGGTCTCCGAGACGTACCGGTTACGGATGCTTTTTCAACGGGCCGACGTAAGTAGCGGTAATGAGCGAACGCGACACCGCGCGAGCGGGTGATGGACGATGATGGGGAACAACGACCAGCAGGCGTACGACCGCGGCACGTCGCTGTTCTCGCCGGACGGGCGCATCTACCAGGTCGAGTACGCCCGCGAGGCGGTCTCGCGCGGCGCGCCGAGCGTCGGCGTCCGGACGACCGACGGCGTCGTGTTCGTCGCGATGTCCCGCCCCTCCTCGTCGCTGATGGAGGCCGAGAGCATCGAGAAGCTCCACAAGCTCGACGACCACGTCGGCACCGCGAGCGCCGGCCACGTCGCCGACGCCCGCCAGCTGATCGACCTCGCGCGCCGCCAGTCGCAGGGGAACCGCCTGCGCTACGGCGAGCCCGTCGGCGTCGAGACGCTGACGAAGTTCGTCACCGACCACATCCAGGAGAACACCCAGCGCGGCGGCACGCGCCCCTACGGCGCCGCCCTCCTCATCGGCGGCATCGACGACGGCGAGCCGCGCCTGTTCGCGGCCGACCCCTCGGGCACCCCCAACGAGTGGAAGGCGACGGTCATCGGCGGCGGCCGCCAGGAGATCCAGGGCCACCTCGAGTCGGAGTGGCGCGACGACCTCTCGCTCGCGGCGGGCATCGAACTCGCGGTCGCGGCGCTGGCCGCTCACGACGACGAGTTCGAGCCCGCCGACCTCGCGGTCGCGACCGTGACCGAGGCCGACGGCTTCCGGACGGTGCCGGCCGAGGAGGTCGAGACCGCGTTCGAGGCGGCCGGCCTCGACACCGACGACGAGACGGACGCTGACGGCGAGGCGGGCGGCGACGCCTCCGGAAGCGACGAGTAGCGACCACGCCGATCGGCTCACGTTCGGCGCTCGGCGACGGAGTGCGTGGAATTGTACATCCCACACACAACACTTTTAGCGGCGGAGCGCCTCATGTACGACATAAAATGCCCGATTCGATGTCAGAACAGCTCCAGCGAGACATGGAGTGCGAGGGGTTACTCGAGTGTTTCCACGGCCTGAAGCAGTTGGACAAGGACTGTTACCAGGCGCTCGTCTCGGCGGACGAGGCACTCACGATCGACGAGGTGGCCGAACGCGTCGACCGGGAGCGCTCCACCGCCTACCGCGCGGTTCAGCGGCTCCTCAAGGCCGGCTTCATCCAGAAGGAGCAGATCAACTACGACCACGGCGGCTACTACCACGTGTACAGCCCGACGGACCCGTCTCAGATCGCCGACGACATGCAGCGGATGCTCAACGACTGGTACGCGAAGATGGGCCAGCTCATCGGCGAGTTCGAGGAGAAGTACGACGAGCCAGAGCGCGCCGTCGTCGAGGGCTGAGCCGAGCGTCGCTCGTCAGAGGCCGCTCACGAGATGGTCTCGACGCGGGGAGAGTCGGCGCCGCGGAGTTTCGCGGGAGGCCTCGGGTCGCTACACTGCGTAGACGAGGGCCCGTCGGCACTCGGGACGCACGCACGGGACCGGCGTGATGATCTCGCCGGCGCAGAGGCCGCCGAGGAGCCCGTCGTTCGGTCCGTCGGAGACGATCGAGAGCGTCCCGAGCGCGTCAGTCCCCTGTAGCTCCACCGCCTCTAGCGGCTCTCCGCAGTCCGGACGGCCTCTTCGGCGGGCACAGGTGTGCGTTTCGAGCACTTCGTAAGGTGGTTGTGATCCGTACGTCTCCGATCAGAGCTAAGCCCGCTCGTACACCGATTCGGACGTACCGGTGATGAAGAGCAGTCTCGAACGGCAGGGGAAGGGGTTCGAGGATCGAGGGCGTTTCGGACGGCGATCGAGGACCGAGAGCGTTTCGGACGGCGATGCGGCTACGGGGCGCACGCGCATTAAAGGGGAGGTGGAATGGAGCGGACCGACGCGACGCCGGCGTTCAGAACGTGAACACGTGGTCGGCCTCCTCAGCGGCCTCGAGGAAGGTGACCGCACCGGCGAACTGCGTCGTCAAGTCGTCGTCGATGGCGTCCTGCTCCCACTGGAGCATGTCCAGCGTGGTCGTACACGCGACCGAGGTGACCGCCTCTCCGCCGTCGGCGATCAGCTGGTCGAGCATGTCGTAGGGGTTCGGCATCCCTTCGTCGAGCAGCGGCTGGACCGACGAGAGGTCTTTCTCGCCCTCCAACAGGTGCGTCAGTCCGTCGAAGGTGAAGTAGAGGAACACGTCCGTGTCCATCGTCAGCGCGACGTGCCCGAGGTTGGTCGCCATCGCGAGGTTCTTCGGGTCGTCGCTGGAGACGATGATGCCGATCTCGTCCATACTCATGCCTCCTTGCGGACGTAGTGGGTGTACACGTCGTCGCCCTCCTCCTGCTCGAGGAGCGTGACGCCGTCGGTGCCCGTCGCCCACCCGTCGATGTCGCTTACACTTCCGGGATCGGTCGCGACGACCTCCAGCACCTCACCGGGGGCGAGGTCGTCGATCGCGCCCTTCGTCTTCACGATGGGCATCGGGCAGCTCAGTCCTTTCACGTCCAGCGTCTCCGCGATATCGATTTCGGTGCTCATGGTCGATTGTTTGTACGCACCAGACAATACTGCGCGCGTCGGTTTTAATCTTGTGTGTTTAGTCCAATACGGATGCGGGAGGCGCGGCGGTCTGTCCCCGGACCACTCGGCGCAAGAGCCGATAGCGGCACTTACCACGGTCGAGACCGAACGTGGACCCATGCCGACGACAGTTCGCGTCCGCTGTACCGACTGTGCGTACGACGAGACGTTCGACTCGCTCCGGCGGGCGCGGACCGCGCTCGACGACCACGAGCGCGCGACGAGCCACGCCGTCGACTGGGAGATCGGTGGGCTCTCGGCTGGCGTTGAGCGGGCGGGCGACGACGCCGGCGTCTGCGGTCGAGATGGGTGCGCGAACGCGAACTCGCCGCTCCTCGATCACGGACCGGCCTCCGCGCCCGACCGGGACGTCTGAGGCGAGTCGCCCCGGCGGCGGCGACTTCCCGCCGGGGGTGCGCCGACGCCGGTCGGTCGCCGTGTCGTCTCTCCGAATACCCCATATTGTACAACAAAAGCAATATTACTCGGGGGCACGAACGGTCGCGTATGAAGATCGTATTCGCGACGGACCTCTCGGACGCGAACGAAGCGGCGATCGAGTCGCGGACCTGTCTGGAGTGTCTCGACAACATCGGCGTCAGGGAGGTTCACCTGTTGACCGTCGTCCCGGACAACGTGTCCAGCGGGCTGCCGGGGATGGACGCCGCCAGCGACGCCAGGGAGGCGCTCGCCCCACAGCGGAACGTGTTCGAGCGCGCTGGATTCGAGGTGGAGACGCACGTCGCCCGCGGGACACCGCACCGGCGGATAAACGGATTGGCCGAGCGGCTCGACGCGGACATGATCGTCGTCGGGTCGCGCGGACAGTCTCCGCTCCGGAATCGGCTCATCGGCGGCACCGTTCGCAACGTCGCGCGGACGGCGGTCAGGCCGTTGCTCGTCGAGCGGATCGAGGAGACGGCGAGCGGGCACGCGGTCAGGAAGGAACACCTGTTCCAGGACGTGCTGTACGCGACCGACTTCTCGGAGAACGCGGCGCGCGCCTACGACTACTTCCCGTCGCTGACGGGCGCGACAGAGCGGGCGTACCTGCTCCACGTGGGCGATGGGGACGCGGAGTCGACGGCGACCGCCGAGGAGCGACTGGACGAACTGGCGACGGATCTCCGTGACCGGACCGGGTTCGATGTCGAGACCAACGTCAGGTCCGGGAACCCCGTCGACGAGATCACGGCCGAAGAGGAGCGCGTGGGCGCGACGACGACGCTCATCGGCGCGCGCGGGACGAGCCGACTCCGGCGGCTCCTCCTCGGGAGCACCGCGGAGTCGATCGTCGCGCGCGGGACAAACAACGTCTTGCTCGTCCCCCCCGAGGCGGCCGCGCCGCGCTGACGCGGCCGGAGTTTTTAGTCCCGGAGCGCCCAGGAGAGCCTGATGGCGCGAGAGACGGTCACACACCGCGACGGCCACGTGTACGAGTTCGGTCCGGAGATGGACCCGGTGTACGAGGCCGCGGACGGCGAGTCGCTGACGATCGAGACGGTCGACAGCCTGAACGGCGCGATCCAGGAAGCTGACGACCTGCTCGGCGCGATCCCGGAGGAGGTCAACGCCGCGACGGGACCGATCGCGGTCGCCGGCGCGAGCCCCGGCGACGTGCTCGCGGTCGAGATCGAGGCCGTGCGCGTCGCGGAGGACCGCGGCCGCGTGCTCACCGCCCCCGGGTTCGGACTCCTCCGGGACGACCCCGATATCGACCACCCGGCGACGCGGATCACCGAGGTCGACGCCGACGCGGAGGCGGTCGACTTCGAGGGGATCGACGTGCCGATCGAGCCCGTGATCGGGACGATCGGCGTCGCCACGGACGGCGAGACGGTCTCGACGCTCACGCCCGACGACCACGGCGGGAACCTCGACACGACCGACGTGACCGGCGGGACGACCGTCTACTTCCCCGTCTTTCAGGAGGGGGCGATGCTGGCGCTGGGCGACGCGAAGGCCGCGATGGCGGACGGCGAGATGTGCGGGACGGGCGCCGAGATAGCGGTCGAGGTCGACGCGACGGGCACGACTCAGGAGGCCGCGGTGTAGGGGCTCAGACCGGCAGCGAGAGGTACTCGCTCGGCACCGCGTTCCGCGCCGTCACCTGCGGGTCGCCC
>NZ_SGUA01000025.1:0-11217 GCF_005435135.1 Halorubrum sp. ASP1
GCGGGGCCGGCGGTGGGGCCGACCCCTCCTCCGAGACCGTCGGCCTCGCTGCCGTCGACGTCTCGACCGGCGAATGCCTCGTCACTTCGGGCGACCGCGACGCGGTCGCGGGCGAGCTCGACCGGATCGCGCCGGCAGAGCTCATCGCCGGCCCGGACGCCCCCGACTTCGACCCCGCGGACGCGGAGCGCGGCTGGACGACCCACGAGTACGACGACCGCGCGTTCGACCGCCGGCGGGCGACCGAGCGCCTGGAGCCGTACCTCCCCGCGCCCGACCGTCGCTTCGACGCGGACGCGGAGCTTCGGGCGGCCGGCGCGGTGCTGGCGTACGCCGAGTACACGCAGGGCGACGACGGGCCGCTCGGGTACGTCACCCGGGTCCGGCGGTACGACCCCCGCGACCGGCTCCGGCTCGACGCGGCGGCTCAGCGAAGTCTGGAGCTGTTCGAGAACCGCGGGCTGGGCGCGAGCGACACGCTGTTCGACGCGCTCGACGAGACGAACTGCGCGCTCGGCCGGCGGTGCTTGGAGCGCTGGCTCCGGCGCCCGCTCGTCGACGCCGACGCGATCCGGAGCCGCCACGACGCGGTCGGCGAGCTCGCGGACCGGAGCCTCGCCCGCGAGGGGGTCGCCGACGCGCTCGCGACCGCCTACGACCTCGAACGACTGGCGAGCCGCGTCTCGCGGGGCCGGGCCGACGCCCGCGACCTGCGCTCGCTCCATCGGACGCTCGCGGTCGTGCCCGAGCTGAAGGCGACGCTCGCGGGGGCGGAGGGGGAGCGCGAGACGAGCGGCGAGGCGCGCGCGTCGGGCGGCGCCGACGGGGACGGCTCGACACTCCCCCGCACCGACCACCTCGGCGACCTCCGCGACCGGCTCGACGAGCTGACCGAGGTCCGCGACCTGATCGACGCGGCGATCGCGGCCGACCCGCCCCAGGAGATCACCGAGGGCGGCGTGATCCGCGAGGGGTTCGACGGCGACCTCGACGACCTGCGCGCCACCGAGCGCGAGGGCCGCGAGTGGGTCGCCGACCTGGAGGCGAGCGAGCGCGAGCGCACCGGGATCGACTCGCTGTCGGTCGGCCACAACCAGGTCCACGGCTACTACATCGAGGTGACCGACGCGAACCTCGACCGCGTCCCCGACGACTACCGGCGCCGGCAGACGCTGAAGAACAGCGAGCGCTACGTCACCCCGGAGCTGAAGGAGCGGGAAGAGGAGATCGTCGGCGCCGCGGAGCGGGCGGACGCCTTGGAGTACGAGCTGTTCGTCGACGTCCGCGAGCGCGTCGCGGCGGAGACCGAGCGGATCCAGGGGCTCGCGGACGCGCTCGCCGAGCTCGACGCCCTGACCTCGCTCGCGACGGTCGCGGTCGAGGGCGACTACGTCCGGCCCGAGCTGCGCGCGAACCCGGACGGCGGCGTCGCGATCGAGGGCGGCAGACACCCCGTCGTCGAGCGGACCGAGGACTCCTTCGTCCCCAACGACGCCGACCTCCCGCGCGGCTCGGTCGCCGTGATCACGGGGCCGAACATGAGCGGGAAGTCGACGTACATGCGGTCGGTCGCGCTCGCGGTCGTGCTCGCGCAGACGGGGTCGTTCGTCCCCGCGCAGGCGGCGTCGCTCCCGGTGTTCGACCGGCTGTTCACCCGCGTCGGCGCCTCCGACGACATCGCGGGCGGCCAGTCGACGTTCATGCGCGAGATGAGCGAGCTGACGGAGATCCTCCACGACGCCGACGCCGACTCGCTCGTCCTCTTGGACGAAGTCGGCCGCGGCACCGCCACCACCGACGGGCGGGCCATCGCCCGCGCGGCCGCGGAGTTCCTCCACGACGAGCTCGGCGCGACCGCCCTCTTCGCCACTCACTACCACGGCCTCACGGACCTGGCCGAGGAGCGCGAGCGCGTCTTCAACCTCCACTTCACCGCCACCCGCGAGGACGGCGACGTGACGTTCCTCCACCGGGTCGTCCCCGGCGCCTCCTCGTCGTCGTACGGCGTCGAGGTCGCGGAGCTGGCGGGGGTCCCGGGGCCGGTCGTCGACCGCGCCCGCGACCTGGTCGCCGCGGAGGAGGCGGAGCGGGGCCGTGACCCGAGCGGACCCGAGCCCGAGGGTCCGACCGACGAAGCGGCGGCGGCCGACGAGGGCGGGCCCGACGACGGGGACCGCGACGGCGACGCGTCGCTGCGGGAGTTCCTCGCGGAGGAGGCGTCGGAGCAGCGCGACGGCGGCGGTCCAGCGGCGGGCGACTCCGCCGCCGAGACCCCCACCGAGGGCGACCGCGCACAGTCGTCGAACGAGGCCGACGGCGAGGCTGCGCCCGGCTCGTCCCCCGACCTCGCCGCGGCGCTCCGCGACCTCGACCTCGCGCGGATGACGCCGATCGAGGCGCTGAACGCCCTCCACGACCTCCAGTCGCGCGCCGACGATGACGGGTGAGCGCGACGCCGCTCGGGGCGCCGCGGGCGGCGACGGCGCCTCGGGCGCCGGCGACCCGGGCGACGAGGAGGGTCGCGTCCGCCGGCTCGACCGGGCGACCGTCGACCGGATCGCGGCCGGCGAGGTCGTCACCCGACCGGCGAGGGTCGTCGGCGAGCTCGTCGACAACGCGCTCGACGCCGGCGCCTCTCGGATCGAAATCGCGGTCGACGGCGACGGCACCGACCGGATCCGCGTCGCGGACGACGGCCGCGGGATGGCCCGCGCGGACGCGGCCCGCGCCGTCGAGCGCCACGCGACGAGCAAGCTGGCGCCCGACGGCGACCCGGTCGGGGTCGACTCGCTCGGCTTCCGCGGCGAGGCGCTCGCGGCCATCGCCGAGGCCGCCCGGCTCGAACTCGTGACGAGCCCCGGCGACGGGGTCGGCACGCGGGTCGCCGTCGACGGGACCGTCCCGGCCCCGGGCGGCGCGGAGGGGCCGGACGCGACGCCGAGCGTCGAGGTCGAACCCGCGGGCCGCGCTCGCGGGACGACGGTCGTCGTCGAGGACCTCTTCGCGACGCGGCCCGCCCGGCGGGAGTCGCTCGGGGGCGCGAGCGCGGAGTTCGCGCGGATCTCCTCGCTCGTCGCCGACTACGCGCTGGCGAACCCCCCGGTCGCCTTCTCGCTCGACCACGACGGGGCGGCGACGCTGTCGACGCCCGGTACCGACCGCACCGACGCGCTCCTCGGCGTGTACGACCGCGAGGCCGCGAGCCGGTCGACGACCGTCGACGCGAGCGCCGACGCGGAGGGGACTTCGGTCGGGGTCTCGGGCGCGCTGGCGTACCCCTCCGTCACCCGGGCGACGCGAGACCACGTCCGCGTCTCGGTGAACGGCCGCCCGGTCCGGAACGACCGGATCGCGGCCGCGGTCCGCGAGGGCTACGGCCGCCTCCTCCCGGACGGCCGCGAGCCGGTCGCCGCGGTCGACGTGTCGCTCCCGCCCGAGCGCGTCGACCCGAACGTCCACCCGGCGAAGCGGGAAGTGGGGCTGCGCGACGCCGACGCGGTCGCGGACGCGGTGGCGTCGGTCGTCGCGGACGCGCTCACCGGCGCCGACCTCCGCCGCGCCGCGGACGTCGCCACCGACCTCGACAGCGCCCTCGAACCGGTCGGCGAGGGGGACGGCTCGCGGGCCGGCGCCTTCGCCGACGCCGAGCCGATCGGCGTCTTCCGCGACCTCTACGTCCTCGTCGAGTCCGGCGACGAACTCCTCGTGATCGACGGCCACGCCGCCCACGAGCGCGTGAACTACGAGCGCCTCGCCCGCGCCTTCGACGGCGATCCGGTGCCGACCGCGACGCTCGACCCGCCCGCGACCGTCTCGCTGTCGACCGACGAGGCGGCGGCCGCGCGGGCGCACGCAGACGACCTCGCCGCGCTCGGCTTCGAGACCGAGCCGTTCGGGGGCGGCACGCGACGGCTTCGGAGCGTCCCCGCGCCGTTCGGCCGGACAGCGGACGCGGACGCCTTCCGAGACGCGCTCGCGGCGCTCTCGGCGGCCGACTCCGGGACGGCGCGGGACGCGCGCGACGACCTCCTCGCCGACCTCGCGTGTCACCCGTCGCTGAAGCGGGGCGACTTCGCCGCCCTCGGCGACGGCGACCTCCGGAATCTGCTCGACCGCCTCGGCGAGTGCGACCGGCCGTACGCCTGCCCGCACGGCCGACCGACCGTCCTCTCCGTCGACGCGGCGACGTTCGCGGCCGGGTTCGGGCGGGACCAGTAAGCCGGGAACGACGCCGCGATCGGCGACCACGAACGTACTCAGTACTTTTGTTACGAACGGATCCGGCCCGTTATTGAGCGGTATTGTCCGCTCATAGCAGCGTTCATTTAATTGCCATCTGATTCGAATCCTGTGGGGACTTCCCACGGAGCGGGCGGTCCGGAACCGCGCGGGTTCCGTGCCGAGCGCCAACGATACACCCAGACCAAAACGATGGACTTCGAACACGCGCGATCGACGGCGGCGGCGCCGCTCGGCGCGACTAGCCGACGCTCGTTCGTCGGCGGCGTCGGCGCGGCGACCGGACTGGGATCGGTCTTCGAACGAGTGGCGTCGCACCGCGGCGACTCGGGCGGCGACGGCCCGAGGAACGGCGGCCCGAACCCGTCAGGCGCCACCTACCACGTGTATCGGTCGAACGGCAAGTACCGGGTTGCGAGCGGCGGGAAGGGCGGCGTCGAGTTCACCGTCGTGGCCGACGGGAACGCCGAGCAGGCGTTCCAGTACGCCTTCGATCAGGTGCCGGCCGACGGCGGCACCGTCGTCGCCGACGCCGACGAGTTCCGGTTTGGCGGCCCGGCGGTGCTGGGGGACGGAACGCTGCTGACCGGGAGCGGCGGCACCCGCTTCGTCGCGTCCGCGACGGGATCGCGCGTCGGATTCACCGAGCGCGAACTCGACGTGGGGCACGACCTGATCCGGGTCCGCGGCGACGACGCGGCGGTGACCGGCATCGAGTTCGACGCGGACGACACCCGCCTCGACAACCACGCGGTACAGGCCGAGGACTGCGACGGACTCCTGATCGCGGACAACCGGACCGTGAACGGGTTCCAGATGGCGCTGTCGTTCGCCGGCTGCGAGAACGTCGTCGTCCGCGGCAACGAGGTGATAGATCCCAACTGGTACGGGATCACCAGCCGCGGGGCCCGTGACGACCTCGATCTTCAGCGTTCGACGGACGTGCTGGTTCAGGGGAACCGCGTCGCCGACGTCACGTTCAACAACATCGCCCCGTACAACGTCTCTAACTTCGGCGTCGTTGGGAACCTCTGCTACCGGGGCGGACACAGCCTCATCGCCTGCTCGCCGTCACAGCAGGGAACGATCGTCGGGAACGTCTGCCGCGACCTGGAGCTCGAACCGATCGCCGCCGACCCGGGCGGCGAGGCCGGACTGGAGATCGAGTACAAGGAAACGCACCTCAGCGACGCCGTGGCAGGCACGGACGACGAGACTTCCCTCGACGTCACGGTCGCGAACAACCACGTCGAGAACTGCGGCGTCGGCTTCATCTCCCGAACGGTCCCGGTCGACGAGGCCGACGAGCCGGAGTACCGACAGACGAAGCGCCCGTACAGTTTCACAGTCACCGGGAACGCGATCAACGGCTGCGACACGGGGATCCTGATCCGCTCCGGCGCCGACGGCGTCGTCGCGACGAACGCGCTCCGGGCTAACGACGCGCAGATCGACATCAGGGACTCGCCGTTCGCGGAGAACGTACAGACGGAACTGAACGTCACGCGCGACGCGTGAACCGCCCCTACTCCCGGCGAGACGGGTGAGGCCCCCGATCGATACCTATTAACACGATGGGACCGGGGGTACTCGCATGGGAGAGCGGACCGACGTGACGCGGGGGTCGCTGCCGGCGGAGCGGTCGGCGGGCCGGTTCTCGGGCCCCGGCGGCCTCCGCGACGTCGTGGAGCGGATCCTCGCGTGGCTTCGGGAGCGGCGCGGATCCGGCCTGGAGCGCGTCTCGACGGCGACGACGATGCGGAACGTCGTCGACACGGACGCGCTCGCGGAGGAGACGCCACAGAAGTGGAGCGTCCGCCACGACGTGGTCACCTACGGCGCGGACTCGCTCACGGACGTACTCGTCTTCAGGCACGATCCGAGCAGACAGGACCTCGTGGTGATGCCGGAGCGGAACACCGAGCCGGAAGGCGAGGTCAGCTTCTACCACGCCGACCGCACGAAGGGCGCGCGCCACCTCCTGTCGATCGGCGCCGACTCGCTCACGGCGGCGCTGAGCTACGTCCTAGAGCGCATCGAGCGGTTCGAGCGCCTCTTCACCGGCCGCGGCTCGGAGCTGCCGAGCGGCTACACGGGGCCGTCGGAAGACCTGTAAGCGCGGCCGCGGGCCGACGCACGCCGACCGTTCTCACACCGACCCGTCCCGCGAACGGCCGTCGCCGTCCTCGTCGATCCGCTCGACGCGCTCGACCGTCTCCTCCGCCTCCGCCGTCTCGGGCGGGTACGAGACGGTCCGCTGCGGGTAGGGGATCGAGATGCCGGCGTCGGCGAAGCGCTCCTGGATCCGCTCGACCGCGATCGCCTTCGAGCGCCACCGGGCCTGCGGGGTCGGCGGGTCGATCCAGAACCGGAGGTCGAGGAGGATCGCCGAGTCGCCGAACCCGGACGGGATCGCGTACGGCTGCGGGTTGTTCGCGATCGTGTCGATCCCGTCGAGCACGTCCTCGGCGATCTCGGCCGCCTCGTCGGGGTCGTCGTCGTACCCGATCCCGACCTCCATGTGGATCCGGAGGCGCCCCTCGCGGCTCCGGTTCGTGATCGCCTGGTTGGCGACGAGGTCGTTGGGCACCACGACGTACTCCCCGTCGAAGTTCCGCATGTGGGTGTTTATGATCGTGATGTCGGTGACGAACCCCTCCTCGCTGCCGATCTCGACCCAGTCGCCGATCTCGAACGGGCGGGCGAACATCAGCACGAAGCCGGCGATGAGCGACCCCAGCGTCTGCCGGGCCGCCATCCCGAGCACGATCCCGAGGAACCCGGCGCCGACGAGGAGGCCGCCGAGGTTCACGCCCCAGATGCCGAGGACCGTGATCCCGGCGAGCACCAGCAGTCCGACCTGCGCGAGCCGGGTGAGCAGCTGTTCCTGGTGGGCCGTGATCCGGTCGCTGTCCGCCGACAGCTCCCCGACGTACGTCTCCACCACGTCGCTGACGACGTAGGCGCCGCCGAGCAGCACCGCCGTGACGACGACCTGCGCGCCGACCCTGGCGGCGTTCTCAGCGACGGGCAACACCGCGACCACGAGTTCGAAACGCCCCCACAGCGTCAACACGGCGACGCCCGCGAGCGCGAACAGCGCGAGCTGTAAGAGCCCGACCGACAGCCGCAGGATGAACGAGGTCGGGACCCCCTCGCGGAACGTCTCGATCGCGCCCTCGGTCGATTCCGTCGTCCGCTCGTCGAGGAGCCGCTCGATCCAGCTCGCGGCGGTCCGCTCGCCGGCGCGGACGGCCTTCGGCAGCAACAGCCACCCGACCGCGAGCGTCCCGAGGGCGATGGCGGCGGTGACCGCCAGCCGTCCCTCAGTGGTCGAGATGTCGCTCAGCACCGCTCCGACCCGAACGCCGAGTCCGCCGATCACGGTCGCCCGTTCGCCGCCGGTCGGATAACGGCTCCGACGCGAGTCTCAGTCGGGAGAATCGGCGCGTCCGCTCCGGGGACCCGGGCCGCGGGAGCGGGGCGGTCCCTCACCGCCCTCGGCGGAGCTCCTCTATCAGCTGTTCGATGAGCGCCGACTGCCGGTCGAGGCGCTCGGACTGCGCCTCAACGGTGCGGCGCAGCGCCGCGACCTCGCTCGCGAGGTCGGCGTCCTCGACCCCGGCGCTCTCGAACGGCGACCCGTCGAAGGCGTCTCCCCCGCGGATCGGGCCCTCCGCGTCGGCCTCGGTCGCGACGGCGTCGGCGTCGCCGACGGGGTCCCCGGCCGCCGACTCGGTGCCGGCCGCGTCCGCCGAGCGCCCCTCGGCGCCGACCGCCGACGCGGCCTCGCCGGCGCCCTCCGAGTCGATCCCCTCGGCGGCCGACGCCGGCTCCGTCGCGTCCGCGTCCAGCGGGTCGCTCGCGGCGTCGTCGACGCTCGCGTCCGCGGCGAGGGGGTCCGCGTCCAGCGGATCGTCGCCCGACGCCGACCCCGCCGCCGTCGAGGCCGCGGTCTCGGCCGAGTCGGCGCCGTCGTCTCCGGAGGCGGAGTCCGTCTCGGTCGACCGGCCGGCGCCGGCCGCGTCTCCCGCCTCGGGGCCCTCCGCGTCGGCCTCGGCGTCGGCGGCGGGCGACGCCGAGAGCGGGTCGGGCCCCTCGCCGAAGTCGGTCGTGCCGCTCGGCTCGGCGTCCGCGGCCGGCTCCTCGGCCTCGGCGGCGGCGACGCGGAACTCTTCGAGGCTGTCGACGCCGTGGAACGAACACACCGCGTCGGCGAGCGTCTCCCGGACCGCCCGGGCGGACTCGTTGGGGGCCTTGAACCGCTCCGAGCGGCCGCCGTGGACGAGGACGACCGCGGTGGCCACGGTCCCCTCCTCGAAGTCGAGGCCGGTGATGTCCTCGTAGTGGAACTCCTCGAAGTCGGCGTCCCAAACGGCCGAGCCGACGTGTTTGACAAGCCGCTCGCTGGTGACGATGAGGGTGAGTTCCGAGAAGCGGAAGGTGCGGACGACCGTCTCGCCGGGGCCGGTGACGCCGCTCGCCGAGAGGACGCCGGCGAGGACCGGGTGGAGGACGTCGTCGACGCGCTTGGCGGGGACCGAGAGCGTCTCGTCGCCGTCGAGGCCGTACCCGAGGGTGATCTTCGCCTTGCGGCGGCCCGTCGAGACGTCGATCCGCTCGACGTCGTGGCCGTACTCGTCGACGGACTCGTCGGACAGGAGCCCGTCGCCGCGGAAGACGAGGGTCCGGGTGGGCGTGACCGCGAGTCGATCGTCGCCGCCCAGCGGCACCTCGGCGACGACGTCCTCGTCGCCGACGGTCGCCGCGAGCAGTTCGGGGAGGCTCATACGCCCGGGATACGCCGCGCCCGGCATAAATCCGCTGGGTCGGCCGCGAGCGGGCGGCGGCTCTGTCCGTCGCGGCCGCGTCCGCGAGCGCGCTCTGACCGCCGATCACCGCCCGACCCGCGCGCGAAATCGCCGTCGGCCCCCGCGCGAACGGCGTGGAAGCGGCCGCCCGCGGCGATCTGCGATCGGTTCACAACCCTCCGACGGATGGGAAGGTTAAAGAGTCTCATCGCGGTACGAAATGGTGAGGCCGGGTGGCTTAGCTGGACATAGCGCCGCACTCATAGGGTTCGGAGATTCGGTGCGGTGACGCCTTGGAAGCGTCCGCGTCCTTCCCGTGGCTCCGCCGAGCCTCGGACCTGGGACATGCGGAGATCGTGGGTTCGGAGCCCACCCCGGCCACTTCTCGTCTTGTCGACACTACTCCCGCTGCCCCCGTAGCGCGGGCGCCGTCCGACGACGACCGGCCGAGACGCCATCAGGCCCGCCGCTGCTCGGACTCTCCCGCGTCGACCGTCCCGGCCTCGGCGCGAGCGCCGCACCGCGCTCCGGGGGGCCGGGTTCGCGGGAACGTTCCACGGCATGTGTGCGATTTGTACAGGTGTTTAGGCGACCGGTCGAAGCTCGACAGATGTGGATCGCATTCGAGTGTTCGTGCGACAGCGATCGACGCGAAAGCGACGGACGGCGAGGGGCCGCCGACAGACGGAGATTCCGTTACGCCGGTACCGCCTCGCCCGCGACGAGCGCGGCCGCGGCGACGGCAACGCCGAGTCCCAGCAGCGCGTAGTTCGCGAGCGGGTTCGCCGCGGTGACCAGGTCGAGCGTGTATTTCGTGTCCTGCAGGGGCGCGAACGGTCGGACCCCCATCGGCGTGAGCGCGTCCGCGAGGAGGTGCGAACCGATCGTCACGACGCCGAAGAGGAAGCCTGCGCCGCCGAACAGCATCGCCTCGACGAGTCCGCTCCGGAGACCGACCGCCAGCCCGGCGGCCCCGAAGGCGATCCCGACGAGCAGCGCGAACCAGACGGTGTGGGTGATCCCCCGGTGTTTGACGAAGGGAACTCGCGTGTCGAGGTCGGGGACCATCGCCAGCGAGGCGACGCCGACGGCGCCGGCGGCGCCGACCTCTATCGAGGCGAGGGCGGTGACGAGGAACCCGAGCGGGGCGTAGACGACGAGCGAGGCCCCGACGTGACCCGTCCGGTACACGCCCCGAAGTGCGGGTCCGTCCCCTAAGTCCGTTGCGTCGGCCGCCGCGCCCGGCGCCCGCGCCCCGGTCCCAGGGGCGAAACGCCTACGGCCTCCCGCGGTGACCGTCCGGTATGTCCCTGACTGCCCGCGACCTGATGGAGCCGGACGTGAAGACCGTCTCGCCGGACGACGACGTCGCCGCGGTGTTCAAGCGGTTCGCCCGCTACGCGTTCAGCGGCTTCCCGGTCGTCGACGACGACGAGCGGGTGGTCGGGATCGTCACCGAGTCAGACCTCGTCGACCTCTTCGAGCCCGACGACGAGACGCTGTGGATCCCCATCGGGCTCCCGCCGTTCGTGGACACGCTCTCGTATCAGGTGAAGCGCCCGTGGGCCGACCTCGACCTCGGCGTGGACCTGATCCGCAACGCTGACCGCCCCATCTCCGAGGTGATGAGCGCCGACGTGGCGACGGTGACGCCGGATGCGAGCGTCGACGACGTGCTCGACCTGCTCGTCGGCGACGATCCGGATATTAATCGCGTGCCCGTCGTCGACGACGGCCGGATCGTCGGGATCATCGCGCGGCAGGACGTGATCCGTGCGTTCCGCGACAAGCGACTGGAATAGGTCGTATCACGAGTTCTAACGGTCGATTTCGGAAACACTCCCGCGAGTGGTCCCTTACCGATCGATAGCAGACCGACGGCGAACACCTCCAAAGCCCCAGTCGCGAGGGCGGCGCACGCTCGCTGCGGTCCTCAGTCGGTCGCTATCGCTCCCTCCTTGCGGTCCTTACCTCGTCATCAGAACGCTTTGCGTTCTGATTGGCTCACGAGAGCGGAGCTCTCGTGAACGCCTGCGCCGCCCTCGCTCGTCACCTGGTCGCCGATCACCTTCACGCCCTTCCCGCCGGTGAGCCCGGCGGGCTTGACCGCGAGGTCGCCGTCGTACTCGTCGATGTACTCGCAGGCCGCCTCCGTGTCGTCGAACAC